>JAFGKU010000080.1 GCA_016928415.1 Spirochaetales bacterium | reverse complement strand
CTTTTTTCTTTAACCTGTTGTATAAATCATACAGGGAAAAATAACGAAGGGCAGGATGACTGTCTGTAAACTCGTTCCAATTAATTTTATAGGCGTCTTTATCCGTTTCCCATACAAGGTTTTTTTCCGTTTCTTTTATCAAATAATCCGTGAACAAGCCCGTCTTGAACCTGAATTCGCTTAAAGCACGTTCATAGCCCGGAAAAATTTTTATCAAAAGAGGCATAAGACGCATTCTTATTCTATTTCTCAAGTATATTTCCCTTTTATTCGAAGCGTCTGTTTTGTACTCCAGTCCCCGGCTCTTTAAAAAATCTAAAATTTGGTTTTTGGAAAAATCAATCAAGGGACGCAGGTAGCGGCCCCGCATCAACGGCATTCCCCTTAATCCCCTGATGCCCGATCCCTGAAAAAACCTCATGACAAGGGTTTCCTCATTATCTTCCCGGACATGGCCTAAAGCAATATAGTCGGCGCCGATTTCCCTGCGTATATTTTCCAGGCTTTGATAGCGTATTGTTCGGGCTATATCTTCAACACTCCGCTTTTCCAAAGACGCCTGTTCTTTAATGCTGCCATAGGGAATCCGGATAAAATGGAAACCTACCTCAAGCGAACCGGTAAGCGCCGATAAAAAGGAAATTTCCTTATCGGTTTTTCCCTTTCTTCTCAAGCCGTGATCCAGATAAAAAGCGCTTAACTTGAAATTGAGTGTTTTTTTTATGGCCGCCAGAATATGAAGCATCGTCGTGGAATCAGGGCCGCCTGAAACGGCGGCAAGGATATGGCAGGGAAAAATTATTTCACTGGATAGAAGTTTGATTTTGGCAGTTTCAATCAGGTTTACTTTGTTTTGCATTTATACTGTTCATGACGGATTGAAAATCATCTTCACTCAATTTCAGAATTTGATCACTCACCCGTCCAATTACATTTTCCAGTACGTCTTTTTCCTGCTTCGAGGGCCTTTCAAGAACATAATCCACAACTTCCCCGTATTCACCGGGCCTGCCGATACCTATGTACAGCCTCTTTATCTCTTCGGTACCGGCAATCCTGATGATGGATGCAAGCCCTTTATGCCCGGCCGAGGACCCCTTTGATTTAAGACGGACCTGGCCTACCGGCAGGTCAAGCGTATCAAGGATTACAATCATATCATCTATTTCAGAATTTGTGTATCTCAGTACATCTTTCAATACTTCGCCCGAACAATTCATGTAAGTAACGGGTTTTACCAGAAAAACGGGTTCACTCCCAATTTTGCCTCTTGCAATCATGAAACGCTTGAAGAAAGGTGCCTTGAATTTTATGTCCAGTTTCCCGGCTATTTCCTCAACAACCAGGAAACCGACATTGTGCCTGGTATGGTTATATTTCTGACCCGGATTACCCAGGCCCCAGAATACAAGTGCCAGGAATCAGTCCTTTGTTTCTTCTTTTTTAGGCTGCTTGTCTTCTGTTGCTTCCGCACCTTCAGCAGCGGCTTCTTCACCTTCAGCAACCTCTTCTTCCGGTACTTCAACCTTTTCTTCCCGTTTCCTTGTTACATGACAGATAACCTGGTCTGAAGCAACGAGTAATTTTACATTGGGTATTTCCGGAATTTCATGAATATGAAGGGCTTTTCCGATAACAAGATCCGATACATCGATCTCCACCCCTTCCGGAATATCTTTCGGGAGGCACTCCATTTCAATTTCATGCATAAGCACTTCGAAAATTCCGCCTTCCTTGACGCCCACGGGAGTCCCAATGGTATGAACGGGAATTTTTGTTTTAAGCATCTTGCCCTCTTCGATTTCATAGAAATCAATATGGGTGATCTTTCCCGAGAGAATGTCTTCCTGAAAGTCTTTTACCAGTACCTGGTAATCTTTTTTGTCAACGCTCAGTTTGATGATGATGTTTTCAGAGATTATTTTAAATTTAGTGTTAAATTCATGTTCATCCACTGAAATATGGACCGGATCCTGGTGCCCATATATTACGGAAGGGATTCTGCCGCTGCCTCTCAAGCGCCTGTTTATCCCCTTTGAAAATTGAGACCGGATTTGTCCCTTTAATGTCTTTTTTTGCATTGTTGTACTCCTTAAAGCTATTAATCCTTTTGATACTTCCCGGCCGGCCTGATAAGTGGATACCGGGGTATTTTCAAATTTTTATGATTATAAAAACTGGGACGGTAGGATTCGAACCTACGAATGGCGGTACCAAAAACCGCTAGCTTGCCACTTGCCGACGTCCCAACTATATCCTTAATTTACGGAATCGATTTTTGCTCCTGCCATAATCGGTTCTTCCGAACCCAGTTTTTCATATTCTTCCAATATTTTGGTTTGCAGAATATTCCTGTAATTAGAAGTAATAGGATGCGCAATATCCTTGTATTCTCCGCTTTTTGTTTTCTGGTTCGGCATTGCTACGAACATCCCTTCCTTGCCTTTAATGATCTTGAGATCATGAACGACAAAGCAATTGTCAAACGTAAGAGAAACAAAAGCCTTTAGTTTATTGTTGGCCTCCACCTTTTTAATTCTTACATCTGTGATTTCCATTCTTTACTTCCTCCATACGTAACCCAGATTTAATTGAGAAGGATGGATAACACATCCATCATCCCAAACTGATTTACCATTTTAGCTAAAAACGGCAAATCATATTAAAACCCGTACTACATTTGTCTATAGTAATACAGGTTGTATCTTTTTATCAAGTGGTCTGGCTACCGTAACGAGGGGGTATTCCCCAATAAATGCCATTTTGGCTTCCTCTGCATCGTTTTCCGAATTAAAAATACCAAATAAACTGGACCCGCTTCCAGAAACACATGAAAAGCAGGCGCCTTTTTCCTCTAATATCTCCTCCAATTTACTGTATACATTAAATTTATTCAGTAAGACAGCATTAAAATCATTATAAAAAGGCCAGGTATTTACCGGGTTTTTATATTTTTCTATAAGACTTTCAACGGTGAACCGCGGTTTCTTTTCCGCACACCGGTACTCATCAATCCATTGATACGCCGTTTTTGTCTCTACCCGTATATCGGGATAGATAATTACAATCCAGTAATCAGAACGCGGTTGTACAGGCTCAACCTTCTCACCTCGTCCAGTCACAACGGCTGCCGGGCCTGAAATGAAAAAAGGAACATCGCTCCCTAATTCCTGGGATAATTCCATCATTTCTTTATCGGTCAAGCCAGCTTTGAACAACGTATTCAATCCAATCAAGGTAGAAGCGGCATCGGATGACCCTCCTCCCAAACCCGCCTGGACAGGTATATGCTTCTCAAGTTCAAGATCTACTCCCGTGTTTATCCCCGTTTTCTTTACAAACACGTCAAAGGCCTTTTTTATAATGTTATCATGGTCCGGGATATCATGATTTCCTGAAATCCTGATATCAGAACGCTTTTTCAAAGATCGAAATTTCAAAGTATCATAAATCGATACCGTTTGAAAGAGGGATACAATATCGTGATAGCCATCCTCTCTAACACCCTTCACCTCCAAATGGAGATTAATTTTAGCAGGCGATTTGACGACTATATC
The DNA here is from genome assembly GCA_016928415.1 of Spirochaetales bacterium. GTDB lineage: Bacteria > Spirochaetota > Spirochaetia > SZUA-6 > JAFGRV01 > JAFGKU01. The sequence goes on along the minus strand of JAFGKU010000080.1, from coordinate 12,477 downwards.
CTTCTCCATACATTAAATAAAGATGCTATACGATGGCATACGTACCTGTCAATACACAGCCGTTTTAAATTTACATTAAAGGCGACTCTAAAAACCAATTTTTTGGAATAGCTTACCGCATCAAAACCCTTAAAATGTTTTAATGATCGATAATAAAATGGCACCCTCTTGATATCCTGTTGGACAAGGCATTTTGAACGATAATGGTTGCCGTTAAAACACTGTTCCTCAATTCTATGATGGCCCTCGTAATCTTTGCTTCATTATAAAATTTCTCCACCCGGTGCGACAGGTAATTGAGGTCCGACAGGGCCCGGGACAGTCTTTTATTATTCCTGATGATACCCGCATAATTCCACATGGTGGTCTGGATATTCAATAGATCCTGGGAAATCAGGATAGGGTCGAATTCTTCTTCGTTTTTGGGGAATATCCAATCGGGAGTATTGTCTTTCATGGACTTCGGGATGCTTGACGATGACCGTGAAATAAAATTGGCCGCCCTGATGCCGAAATAGAGACCTTCAAGGAGTGATATGGAAGCAAGACGGTTGGCACCATGAACCCCGGTACAGGCCGCCTCACCCACGGCGAAAAGACCTGGAACGGATGTTTTTCCATCGCTATCAACCTTGATTCCTCCGCAAAAATAATGGGCTGCCGGAACCACGGGTATGGGAGTGTGATTGATATCCAGGCCTATATCCATGCATTTTGAATAAATTTGAGGAAACCTGTCTTTAAGTGAGATATTTTTTATATGCGTGGCATCCAGAAAAACATAATCGGAATTCACCCTCTCCATTTCACTGAATATGGCCCTGGATACCTCATCACGCGGAGCAAGGTCTTTTAATTTCTTCGAGTATCTTTCCATAAAATACTCGCCTTCTTTATTCATCAGCCTTGCGCCTTCCCCTCTTAAGGCTTCCGTAATGAGAAAACGTTTCACATCCTTGTCATACAGAATAGTCGGATGAAACTGGATGTACTCCGAATTTATGATCTCGGCTCCAATCCTTTCAGCCATGGCAATCCCGTCACCCGTGGCCCCGGTGGGGTTGGATGTATGCAAATAGAGGTTACCTATGCCACCGGTGGCAATGATAACGGACGGAGCAAAAAATATATTTACCGAATCACTTTCCTCGTCATATATATAGGCGCCGATTACCCGGGTGGTTTTATATCTTTCCTGTGTGTCGACGGAATTATGTGTATTGGTAATGATGTCAATGGCGACATGGTGCTTGAACAGCTTTAAATTGGCCGTTTTTTCGGCGTATTTCAATATTGAAGCTTCTACGCTTTCCCCTGTCCGGTCCTTTACATGGAGAATTCTGCGAACAGAGTGGGCCGCTTCCATGGTCCTGTCTATTTTTCCCCCTTCATTCCTGTCAAAGGGAACCTTTATTTTCTTCAACAGGAATTCATCAACGGCATCCGGACCTTCACGGGTAAGAAGCCTGACCGTATCCACGCAATTCAGGTTGTCTCCGGCGCGAATAATATCGGATTCCAATAAAGCCGGTGAATCATCCATTCCATGCCCCACAATACCGCCCTGCGCATAGAATGTATTGCATTCAGCGAGTTCTTTCTCTTTTGAGAATACCGCAGTTTTCAAGCCATTTTCCGCCGCCGTAATGGCGGAAGCCAAACCGGAAATTCCACTGCCGATTATGATGAGGTCAAATTCATGACGGTCAGCCATCTTAACACTCCTGTTAAATGGTTATTATAAAAGCATCCTATGCTTTTGTTTCCATATCGAGCGAAAAATCAAAGGCCTTTACGGATTTTGTTATGGCACCCACGGATATATAGTCTACCCCTATGGCGCTCACCTCTCTGATTTTATTCAAATCCATGTTTCCGGAAGCCTCCAGGAGGGTTTTCCCGGAACACATTTTTACAGCGTGTTTCATCATGTCACAGGACATATTATCCAGCATGATAATATCGACACCAACGGCCAGGGCTTCCTCAACTTCTTCAAGATTCCGGCATTCCACCTCTACCTTGAATTGGCCCCCCCAGCGCTGTCTTACTTTTTCTATTGATTTTCTGATGCCTCCGGCTGCATCCACATGATTGTCCTTAATCAAAATCATGTCAAACAAACCCATTCTATGGTTCTGCGCACCGCCTGTTTTTACGGCATATTTAGCCAATTCACGGTAACCGGGCATTGTTTTTCTAGTATCGAGGATAACGGATTTTCCTGTTTCCCGGGCAGCAGTCATTAACCGGTCGGCTTCTGTGGCAATTCCTGACAAATATGATAAAAAATTCAAGGCAGTCCGTTCCGCTTTCAATAAATTTTTTACATTCCCGGACACCCGTGCCACACAATCGCCCGGTTTTAATTTGTCACCGTCCTTGAAAAAATTTATACACTGGATGGTTTCATCAATTATCAGGAAAACTTCAAAAAATAAGGGAATCCCGGCAAGAATACCGGTGTCCTTGCAGACCAGGGCAGCGGTTCCCTGTTCATGTGTAAAAATCGCTTCAGAAGTAACATCTCCCATGTTACCCAGGTCTTCTTCAAGCGCTGATTTAATTATGGTGTCAAATTTCTTAAAATTCATACCTTCATTTTACCTGTTATTTCAAGCTTATACAAGATTCTATGGAATAGAGCAGCCAGAATAGTAAATCATTTATGATTACTCGTATAAAACAGTTTGATTCGTAATAATTGGGCTCGTAGTGCTCTATATGTATGCCCTGGCAAGAATAAAAAAGATAAAAATAATGTAAAAAATTAATAAATTTATTATTGATTTAATTTTTTTTTTATATATTATCTTATAGCTTAAGGGAGAAATCAGGCACAGATGGGAGTAAAACGAGCAGCCCGGGAAAAACCTTATCAATCGGGATCATGAATGAATTTCTTTTTAAGTGCCTTAAAAAATCGAAAAGAAAGTGCGAGGAAAAGGTTGACAATATTCCAGGGATATTACATAGATTGTATTAAACCACTCTTATATAAGGGGGCAATGGCCAGACATGGATGAGCTATTTTACAATCCTGATACCCGGTTCCCATTTGAAAAGGAGTTCATTTTAGGAGCCGGGAAATACGAAGACGACTATGATGATGACGACGACGATGATGATTTTGAGGATGACGACGATTACGAGGATGATGACGATTACGAAGACGACTTCGATGATGATGACGATTTCGACAGTGATGTAGACGAGGATAATTTTGACGAGGATGAGGATGAGGACGAAGACGAGGTCGAGGACGAGGACGAGGACGAAGATGAAGATGAAGATGAAGACGATTTTGAAAAGGATGAATACGATCAGGATTTTGATGATGATTTTGACGACGATATAACTGAAGACCCGGAATTTGATGAAGATCTGGATGAAGACGAATACGATGAAGAATTGGATGACGACACATATTCAGAAGATTTGACGCATGATGAAGAAATAGACGAAGATATGGATGACGATTATGACGAAGAGGATGATGATTACTTTGATGACGAAGATTACGGCATTAATGACGATTTAGATTATGAAAACTACGATGATTGATGCATGACACGGCTGCCAAACCAGAGTTTTTCCAGATCATAGAATTCCCTCAATTCTTCATTCATAAAATGGACGACGAAATCCCCGCAATCTATTAATACCCAGTCCATATCCACATTACCTTTTCTTTTTTTAAGCGGTTGAATCCCGTTTTCATTAAAAAACTGATACAGGTGTCTTAAAAGACCGTTGAGATGTGCCTGACTCCGGACCGTTGTGATAATGAAAAAATCGGTCCAGTCGCATCTTTCACGAACATCGAGGATTATCGTGTCCTCTCCCTTGTGATCCTCCAGCATATGCGCGAGTTTTTCTACAATTGTCTTATTTCTTACAATATCTGCCATCAAAATCCTTCCCGATGATAATACTAATATCGATATTTTCGTCCAAACCAGGGCTCACTTTCGATATAACCTTTTCGCATTTGATGTAATCAGCCGCTTTTTGTGCTATATCTTTTTTACCGACACGGTCTATGACAACCGTTTCTTCATATTCATCGCTATCGGCATTCTGGACGGAAACTATATCGTACCCGAAACTTTCAAAAAGCTTTGCCGTCCGGCCGGCCAGCCCATTGACATCCGTACCATTCAAAATTTCTATACCTATATTCAACGTTACATTGTCCCCGGAAATGGCGCTGGCCATTGTTTCCAGCATCTGTTTGACATTTGATTTCAGCAATTCCCCCTCAAAAAGGGGAAAATTCAGCAGCTTATCCTCAACCTGCACTGATTTTCCCATTACATTCTGGAATAAAAGCCGGTCAGAATCAAAAAGGGACATTTCCTTGACAAAAGTCTGCAAATCCTTCGAGGTAATGTTCGTGGTTATTGAATTCAGAAAAAACGAAAATGAATTTTTTTTCATCAGGTATTCGGTCATTTTTGTCTCACCCAGTTTCTTCAAAAGAGCCTGCAGAAACTTCTGCCTTCTTGAAACAATTTCACGCTCCTCTTCATTGTCTTCCGTGTACACGATGAAATCGATTATTTTATCACCGTCAAAAAGCACATTACCGGACGGGAAAAGGATGCGTTTACCCTTAAATACCGTATCAACCGGGTTGGATATGAAAATTTCTATCCCTTCCATCAAATCGACTAATTTGCCTAATGATTCCAATTCAAAATCCATAAAAAAATTGATGTCTCCCCCGATCAATAATTCCACCTGCTTTTTCAGGGGAAGAATATCTTTTCTATTATACAATACACCGATTTCATCCACACGATTTATTGAATCGATTTTGGCGCCCACATTGGGGGGAAAATAAAATATTCCGCCTTTTTTAGTCTCCGGATTAAAGAAGAAAACCTCCAAAAAGCATAAAGCATTTTTATCGGAAACGGTGAACATGATTGAAAAAGGTTCGTTCTTTTGCATTTTTTCGGTCAGGGCGTCTACGCGGAGGTAAAAATAGGAAAAAATAACGGCGCTGACCAGGGTTATGATTATGAGAATGATCAGGAATATGCTTTTATCGATTTTACCTTTTCGTTTCATTCAATTTCACCTTTTTTACCAGCTCTTCCAGCAATTCGATTGTGGGCATAAGCAGAGGCATGCCATCATCGGAATAAAATTTGACAAGCCGTTCCACCACATGAAGCAACATTACATCCAGGTCGTCTGAAAGCATTATGTCCGTATCGCTTTTAACCAGGTACTTCCTTCCCGGTTCCAGAAAATCGGCGATAAAAACAATCCTGGCAAGCGGCCCCATTCCGGGACTCCCAAGGGAATGATCCCGTACGGCTTCCAGTATTTCCTCAACATCGATTCCGAATTCATCGAAAAGAATCACGGCCGCCGCCCTGCCATGAAGCAATACGGGATTATCCCTTTCATAAGGCTGCACAGGCAGCCTGTCCCTCTCCGCTATCTGGATAATATCGGAGACCGGCAGTTCCCTGGCTATGTCATGTGCCGCCCCGGCCAGGACCCCGTGCGAACGCTTCAGTCCGAATTTCCTGCATAAACTGCCTGCCAGTTCAGCTACGGCCATTGAATGCCGTTCCCTCTTTTTGGACAAATGCCGAACGTAGCTTTTTACAACTTTATCATACGCTTTCCTGCATTTCATATGGTTTTCATCCGGTTTTTTGCCTTGACCCCGGATTCTACCAAATCCAGAAACATCTTTTTCAATTCAGGTATGCCTTCACCCGTCACTGCTGAAATTCCCATTACCCTTTTATCCGGAAATGCTTTTTTTAATTCCGAAAGCTTTTCCCTGTTTTCTTCAATGTCAAGCTTAGTGCCGATGAGGAGAGATTCTTTGGCACTCAATTCCGGGGAATACATTTCAAGCTCATTGCTCAGTGTCTGCACGGACTGGATAAAAGAATCGTCGGTCAGATCAATTAAAAATACAATCAAAAATGTCCGTGAAATATGTTTTAAAAACTTGAAACCCAAACCCGCTCCCTTCGAAGCACCTTCGATTATTCCGGGAATATCCGCGATAACTATATCCCGTTCATAAATTTTCAGTACACCGAGGTTGGGGATTTTTGTTGTAAAAGGATAGGAAGCGATTTTCGGATGGGCATTGGTTAAAACGGACAAGAGGGTTGATTTCCCCGCATTGGGCAGCCCGACCAACCCGATATCGGCAATTAATTTTAATTCTACGACCAGTTTTCTGTATTGTCCCGGCTCTCCGTCCTGGGCAAATCTGGGGGTCTGGTTTACCGATGTGGCAAAATGCCAGTTTCCCTTTCCACCTCTGCCGCCTTTTAAAAAGCAGTATTCTTCTCCCGGGGTTTTAAATTCTTTTATAATTTCCCCTGTTTCCGAATCCCTGATTTCAGAGCCGGGCGGAACCGGTATATAAACATCCGCACCGTCCTTCCCGTTCTGACGCTTTTTTTTACCCGATTCTCCGTTCTCCGACTTGTACACGCGGTGGACCTTCAGGTGATAAAGGGTACGGAGGTTGTTTTTCACAATAAAAAGGGCGTTACCCCCCTTGCCGCCGTCACCGCCGTCAGGCCCCCCTTTGGGCACCGACTTTTCCCTTCGGAAACTTATGGCGCCATTGCCGCCATTGCCGGAAAATACTTCTATTACCGCTTCATCAACAAAACCAGTCACTTTTACCTATAATTTTTCAGGATACGGCAGTGATGGACACGACCTTTCTTCCACGCCGGGTTATGAATGTGACAATACCGTCTATAATGGCAAAAAGGGTATCGTCCGACCCTTTTCCCACATTTTCGCCGGGATGGATGCGTGTTCCCCTCTGCCTTACAATGATTGTTCCCGCCTTGACTAATTCTCCGCCGTAACGCTTTATTCCGAGACGCTGCGCATGAGAATCCCGTCCGTTTTTCGCACTTCCGCCGCCTTTTTTATGCGCCATATTATTCCTCCCATTCCTTGTTAATGGTTATATTAATGTTTTGAGGAAAATCCGATTTCAGGTCAAGCAAACCCTTGAGTAAAAAACCGGTCATTCCCTTTATTTTCTCTTTTTTCTCCCGGGGTACTTCACTCACACGGAGTTCCATTTCCCCTTCCCTGTCAGCACTGCCGTCCACGGCAATACCGTTCTCTTCCTGCAAAAGCCTGGCCATAGTCCGCAAAAGCGTACTGACGGCCGCACAGACAATATCAAGCCCCCGTTTTTCCTGCCGGGCATGCCCTTCAGCCTTCAGGGACGTTAAACAGTCCTCTTTCGATAATTGAATCGAAACATTTATCAACGTATAGGCACCTTCAAAACCCGATATTAACCGGTGGATTCTTGATAAAGGCAACCTCCAAAAACCCGATGGAAATTGGGGTTTTTAGATATCACCAAAATTTTATTTCTGTGTGATATCTTCGACCATCACCAATGTGTACGGCTGCCGGTGGCCGTACTTTTTATTGTACCTTTTTCTCTTCTTATGCTTGAACACGATTACCTTGTCACCGCGTATATGGTCCTGAACGACCCCCTTCACCTTGGCATTTTTAACATACGGATTCCCGCATTTTACTTTATCATCGTCGGAAATGAACAGTACGGACTCGAACTCAACCTTCTTTCCCTTTTCGTTTTCCAACCGGGAAACCCTCAATAATTTGCCTTTTTCCGCCTTATATTGAAAGCCTTTTATTTCAACAAGTGCATACATATTTCTAACCTCAATTCAGTCATTAATTTGGATTTTACGCCTTACCATGAAAGTTCCTGACACCGTATTCCGGGGCTGAAAAAGACGGTACATATCCTTATGCAAGACGAATTTCTGAATTAAAATAACAGAAGGAACGCCGTCAAGTCAAGTATCAAACGCACAAATCAGCCCAAAATTTGAGATTAACCGCTTATTTTACCCCTTGCCAGCCCATTTTACAATTAAAAACCGCTTTTCTTTCTTTTAAGCAATTCAAAGTTGACAATCCGGGGCTCCGGCAAACCGTCTTTTTCAAGGATAAAGGAGCCTTTTGCGTCAAGGGCAAGCAAAAAATGGGCACCCCTTATATTCAAGTCCTCCATGCCGCAGGCAGCAAGACCCGATTTAACCTTGTTCAGGAGGGACACGTACTCGCCGAATTCAACCAGTCCGCGCCTGTAGGCATTCAAAGCATTAACACCCGAATAGTTATCACTGCCCCAAACGGCTGATTTTTCACCGGTACTGACCGCATACGCCCAGAGGATATAATAGAGCCTTTCCCTTCTTAATACATGCACACCTTCATCCGTGTACATGTATTTATGGGATTCATACCGGCTGTTATCAAGAAATTCCTCGCATACCCGGATTGAACTGCCCGTCATATAAACCGCTTTCGGAAGAACCGTCCGAAAGCCTTTCCCTTTGATTTCAGAAGCGATGCTCATTTCCTCAAACGGGCTGTTGTAACCGAAATCCAGTATTTTCTTTTCTTTTTTCTTGGAAGGATCCACGTCAGGCACAAGCCCGACGCGGGAAATCTTCCAGACAAGCTGGATTTTATCCCTGGTGACCGTTTGGAAAATATCATCGAATCCCGACAGGCGTGTTCGCGGTGTTTTTTGCCACCGCTCCGGGAGGAAGTAATCAAAGAGGTACGGATCCTCGCCCGCAACCCACAAGGCACCCCCCGTGCTTTCAGCCGGTCCGCAGATATAATTCACACCCATGATTTTTACATTCTTCAAACGGGCCGGCATGTCTCCGCCTGAATTGAATTTGTACTTATCGCGCTTACTTTTAAGGGAATGGATGTTCCTGATCCTGTCCAGGTAATCCCGCCGCTCCGCGGTCCGGCCGAGCAGTTCAAAATCGACAAGGGCATACATGATGTTGCCCTCGATATCGCATAGCAGGTTGCCGCCTTTTACAGGTTTGATGATGATATTGTCCGCCTTCCCGTCACGGACAAAATAGCCCTTGGCCGTCATTTCCGCCTCAACACGCTTCACCAGCCCGCCAACCTGTTTTTCCGTCAGAAGACCCTGGAGATGCGCCTGGGCGGCATCTATCCCTTTTACCCATTCGTAAATGACAAGGTACTGGCGCAGCACATCCAGTTTAACGTCCTTGTGAGCCCTGATCAAGGACTGCATTTTCCGTTCATCCCGGGGAGTCCGGCACTCTTCCCTGAGTTCATTGGGAACATAAATTGCCAGGGGCTTCTGCGTAATGATCCGTCCCTGAGATTCGTATTTTGTTTTCCGTAATTCCATGACAAGGGAAAACTCCTCGAACGGGCTGTTGAATTCAGCCTGTCCCATTGCCTCCGCCTTCCCTTCACCGGGAACATCCTCACCCATCCGGTTCCACTTGATGATAATATCCTTGGTTTTGTCATTTACCTTTTTCGTCGTCACCCTGTAGGTGCAGCTGTCATCCGAAAGCCTGATGGAATGCGTATCAAACCACTCCCTGTCCAGAAGATAATTGGCCGGTTTCAACTGTTCCACGTACGGCAACCCATACCGGCTGACATACAGGTCTTCATCATCATCCAGCTTCAGGTGGATATAGAGAACATCGAAAATTTTAACGATCTCCGCATCGACCGAGTCGTCTTTGGCAAGCATCCAGGCGGAGAAGGGGTCTTTTGCCATGGGGGGAGTATAGAGGAAAGGGGGCGCTTTTACAAGAGTGGGATCAACTACGGTTGGCCGCGGTTGAAGAGCGGTTGGCCGCGGTCCTTTGGAGAGAGCCGTTGGGGGAATTTTTTGGTTTGAGCGGAACAATTACGGTATGGGTTTAAAACAGATAAGGTAATTTAAAAGCTTCAATGAAAATAAATTTTTGATTTGGGCCATCCATTCCGTTAAGTTTTGTTACGTGGAACATAAATTGAATATTTCAACTTTATGGGGAATGAAGAGGTTTGTTTTTCGTAATTGGATAAAGCCTCCTTTTTTTTAATTGTACGCCATTCTTCAGGCTTGTAAAGGCCGAGCCCTTCGGGTTCAGCTGCGCTGAAGCCTTGACAAGCCTGAAGAATGGCTGTGGTTTGGAAAATAAAAAAGGAGGCTTTATATGAGTAAGCTTATTTATCCGGAGCTTTCGAATAAGGTGCTCGGTATTGCTAATACGGTGCACAGGAATCTTGGAACGGGTCTATTAGAGGCGGCTTATGAGGGGGCGGTTTGTGAATACGAAGGGGGCTCCGTAGGGGGCCTTCCGGGGCTATGGGGGGGGAATTAACTACGGTTTTACGCGGTACTCTGGGGATTGCCTTTGTGGGAACGGTTGGCCGCGGTGGAAGAGCGGTTCGCTATGCACCATCCATGACCCGCACAGGACACTGAAACACAAAAGCGTTTTTATCTGCCTCCTCCTTAAAATCCTTCCCTCAATACTATCAAATAACACAGGCGGCAGCCCGTCCCGTAAGCCCTGCTGCTTACGACCGCCTGCCACTCATGCCCATTCTTGCACCACCGCCAAACCCTTTTGCCGGATGTTGGGGAAACATCTTTTGCGGTCAAATCGCCGTTCATTTCAGGATGCCATTGTTTGGCGATAAGGGCATAAAGACGTTTTAAGTTGTGGGTTTTCAGCTTTTCTTTCGATATTGCCACAAAAAAAATATAAAGCATTTGACTTTTATATTCCATCGCAAAAGGGAGAATGATTTGGGAAAAATTCAATGGATGGTTGACCGGCAGGGCCGCCGGAGATGATGTATTGGTTTTCTTCTACTCATAGATGGTTCACGGCCGGAAGTATTTTTTAAGCTGGCTGTGGCTCCTGAGAAAACCTGATGATGCCTTTTCCCCAGATTTCGCCTCCACCGACGAAAGCACCGCATTGGGGAGTGATTTTTCCATCAAATCATTTCACAAAAAAGCAGCGGTTTAAACCTTAGCCGTATCGTCACGCTGCAAGCCACCCCGCGTCCATGCAAGGCGGCTTGGCTTTCACTCGGAAAGACCATTCCGAACAGGACGTCCGGGATGGCGTGGAAGGGGCGCGCCTTTTTTTCTTTTTGATTTCTCCTGATCTTTTGGTTTATGAGGCAAACCTCAGATGGTTCCCTGGGGGGGGAATAAATTCGGGCAGTCCGGAATTTATTGCATCCCTATGGGGCAATTCTTGCCAATGAGTTTTCCTTGGTAACGTTATTATAGTTTCTCCAGAATTCTTATTGTAACAGCTTCAAAATCAGATTCATGTCTTTCTATCTCTTTAACATTTATTTGATTTATCAGAGAATCAATTCCACCGGTATTGCAATAATTCTTATAATTTTCATAATGCTCACCCCCTGCCAGAGATTCAATGAATGTGCAGGCTTTACGTGAAAGAGATGGAACAGATTGATCGATGTTGAAATCAATGAGAATGAGATGCCCTCCCTTTTTCGTAACTCGCAGCATTTCATGAAGTACAGCAAGGGCTGATTCAGTTGTTTTTTCATGAAGTGCAAAGGTGGTGGTTGTCATATCAAAGGATTCCGGTTCAAATGACATCTCTTCAGCATTCTCTTTGAAGCATTTCACGGGCACGGCCCCTTTGGCTGCAACTGACATCATTTTATCGGAAAGGTCTATTCCAATGGCATCAAAGCCTTTTGATTTCAGGTATTTAAGCTGGTTTCCGGTTCCACAGCAAACATCGAGAATCTTTAAATATTTATAGTTATCTGCAATGCTTAGCAGTTTTTTTCTAATAGGATGGATAAAGGGAAAAAGTAAAAAATCATAAAGGTGCGCTATTTTCTCCTCAAACATAAAGTACTCACTTTCTATCTATAGCCAATATAAATTTTTTAATCAACTGATACAAGGTATTTTCTTGACAGGCACCATTATGATTTGACTGTTTATCCGGTAATTCCAGTACCGTTACAGTTATATCAAGATTTCTTAGTTAAGCTTGTGTCCTTCCAAACCTGTCCATCAGTTCCTTCATAAAGCCATTGGGGGAAGGGTGCTCTTCATAAAGTGATTCCTCTTCTTCTATACCCCGACATTTATGTCGGGGGGTGGCCAACTTATAACCTGGATGAAGCTCATGGATGGGGGTGTGTCCCTCCCAGTCCTGGACAGGGATGTCCGGAACCGGGGAGAGTCTTCAAGCCTTATATTTATCGGATATGAAAAGAAGACGCCGATTTTGGTGTAACCTTTTGCTGGGGAACTTGGGGGGAATATTTAGCATCTATACTATCCCCAATCCAACCTTGGGAGGGAATATTTGTAAGGTCTAAGGGCATAAAACGACATTTGGAAAAGTAGATCGGGTTCAATGATGAGAAAGGAGAGTTCGTTCTTTTTTATCTTTACACTTGTGGATTACTCGGGCATTACTTATTAATACCAGTTCTGTGCAACCTGGCACGTCCACTATTTTGAAGAACAAAATGGATCTCGATTCCCAATGCTCTGCATACTTTTAAATATGTAATCATATTGCAGTTTTCCCCATTCTCTATCTTTGAGAGTTGTTGTTGGGTTACATG
>JAFGKU010000079.1 GCA_016928415.1 Spirochaetales bacterium | reverse complement strand
TTTTGGAGCCGCTGGCCGAATCAAAACCCTTTTAAAATCGGGGTTTTTAGAGGTTGCCCAGGATAAATCGATAGTTTTTAGAGGTGCCCTACAGCTTGTCTTCCTTGTTTATATAATCCGCCACTTTCCTGTTGAATATCGTCAGTAATACTATGAGCAGGAAAACTATCCAGGACAGGGCGCTGGCCCGTCCGAAGCGGCCCGCCCGTTTCATGAGATAGACGATGTATACGGCGGCCGTCAACCCTTCCCTGTTGATCGGTGACCCGCTTATGAAACTGTTGGTAAGCATGTACGGTTCATCGAAAATTTGCATGCCATTGATGATGCTTAAGGTCACGGCAAAAAAGATGATGGGGAATATGAGCGGTACCGTGATCGTCCTGTGTTTTGTAAAGGGCGGGGCGCCGTCCATGTCGGCCGCCTCGTATAATTCCCTGGGGATTGTCTGGAGCCCGGCCAGATAAAGTACCACGTTCCACCCGATATACCGCCAGTTTATGATGAACGCAAGCGAATACGGCGTCACCTGCGGGTCACTGAACCACTTGATGTTTTCAATTCCCAGAAATCCCAGGATGTAATTCAGCCAGCCATTTTGGGTATTGCAGAAAAACTGGAAAAAGGTGGCCACGATGACGGCATTGGTCAGGTAAGGCAGCAGGTACGCTGTCTGAAAAAAAAGCCGCCCCTTGAACCGCCTGTTGTTAAGAATAATGGCCAGCGGGAGGGCGAAAAAGTGCTGGCTAATGGAGCCGAAGAGGAGAAGGAAACTCGTTACGAACATGCTTGACCAGAAATTCGTGTCTTCATTAAGCAGGAACCTGAAATTCTCAATGCCCACATATTCCATTTTTCCCGCCCCCTTCCATTTGGAAAGGGACAGCACAAGAGAGAAAATAATGGGGAACAATGAAAAGGCGAGAAAGAGGATAATGAAGGGAGCGATGAAAAGATACGGCTCCAGGAAATTTTTTTTTCGTTTTGAAGGCAGCCGGCGCAATCGGGTATACTCGTAATTTTTCATCGTTCTATCCCTTTATATTACCTGAAACGAGATTGGCAATGATTCTTTTTGAAAAAATGACAAACAACAGGATCAATGGCGCCATGGCAAACACATTGGCCAGCATGACGGTGCCGAAATCCACCCTGAAGGTCAATGCCCGTATGGCGACGGGTATGGTGAACATGTCTTCATTGGGCAGCACGAGAAGGGATGTCATGAAGTCGTTCCAGCTTTCCACGAAAACCACGGTGGCAAGAACGCCGATGGCGGGCTGGACAACGGGGAATACGACGCGGAGGAGGGTCTGGAAACCGTTCAACCCGTCTATTTGGGCCGCATCGAGAAGGGCATTCGGTACCAGGTTCTTGATATACTGGGCCATGAGGAATATGCCGAACGAAAAGGCCATCTGCGGTACAACGAGAGGCAGGTAAGTATTGATCCAGCCCATGTAGACCATCATGGAGTAGAACGGGACAATTGTCAGGAATTTGGGGAGCATCAGGGTGGCCAGGATAATGCCGAAAATAAGTTTCCTTCCCGGGAAGACGTATTTGGCAAAGGCAAAACCGGCCATCGTACAGAAGAAAATGCGGGTGCTTGTTGCCAGCAATGCGATGAGAATGCTGTTGAGAATGGAGTGGAGGTATTTCGTTTTCATGACGAGTTCCACGAATGTGAAATTCAGGTGCGGCCCGATCCAGAAGGGCGGAGGGGATGTCCAGATGGTCTGGTTGTTGTGGGTGGGCAGGATAAACATGAAATAAAAGGGAATAAGAAAAATCACCGCGAAAAAGACCGCCACAAAATAAACCGATATCCTGCGCAGTGACTTGATGATGGCCCGGTTGAAGCTCATGTAATTAAAGTATTATGGAAGGCTGCGTGAAATGCAAGAAAAAACCTGATGCCCCGGGCAATAAATAAAAACGCGAAGTTTTGCTACGGTTTCTGAAGGGTGGCGGATTTGATTTTATCCGCTTTTTCCCCGGATACGAGATTTTCGATTATTTTCAGGGCGAATTCGGCCGCCGTTCCCGCTCCCCGGCTCGTGATGAGGTTGCCATCAACCACGACCCTGTCTTCCAGGTACGTGGAATCGGGAAAATTCTTTTCATACCCCGGGAAACTCGTCACCTTTTTATTTTTAATAATATCCGTTTTTGTCAGAACCACGGCCGGCGCCGCGCATATGGCAGCCACGAGTTTGCCGTCTTTAAAGGTTTTATTGACAAGCTTCAATGCCTCGGCGCTTGCCGCCACATTTTTCGCACCGGGCATCCCTCCCGGAATGATTATGCAGTCCAGGTCTTGGCTGAACCGGCCTATAGTTGTGTCTGTTTTGATGGTTATGCCGTGGGACCCTTTTATTTCATTGCCCCCGATGCCTATCGTAACGACGCTGACCCCGGCCCTGTTTAAAAAATCGGCGGGTGTTATCGCTTCCACTTCCTCGAAACCGTCTGCCAAAAGAATACCGGCTTTTTTCATATTATTTCTCCTCGCTTGGTGTTTATTCAATCGATTATTTCAATTGAAAAATAAATTGTCAAGACGGATCCATTTAATAAGGCGTATCCCGGTGTCGGCAGGGAATTATTTGCAAATCAGTCTGAATTGTATTAAAATTTGCGCATGGGTTTCCCGCTTGTTTTAGTGTTGATGGTCACCCATGAAGAAAGGATAAGGATTGAGTAGAAACGCCGGTCACACGCCTGCTTTGGTTTTTTTTATCGCCCTGTATTTAATGGCATTCACGACAGCGGATGTATCCGCCGAATCGGGATCCCCCAGACTGTTCCAGCTGAACTGGGGCGTATCGCCGAACACAATCGACGAGATGCTTGAATCCAAAGAATTTCAATTCAGGCGTATCATCTATGTTCCTTCATCCAGGGGTATGGATGAAACCGTTATCCAGGAGGACGAGCGGATAGACCTGGAGAACGAGGCGGTCCTCATTTACTATACCGAGGGTGTAGCGTACTTCAATATTCCTACCAGGGTATACCTGAGCTTTTATAACCCGGACAAGGAAAAAAACAGGTTAAGGTTGTACAAAGCGGAAATTCAACTTGGTTCAAAGGACAAGAAGGGAAATCCCGTCAACCTTCGGACCCTCTTCCGGGACCTGTTGTTCGTGTTTTTCAAGAAATACGATATAAAAATAGACGCGGTGGAGGAAAGCCGGATCTTTCGCAATAATGCTTATTCCACCGTGCTTTTTGATGTTACCATCACTTTTTCCCTGGACTATGCAAAAGACGCGTTGATCGTCGCCTATGAGAACACCCAATACAAGGAATTGATCGAGGCGAAAATGGCCGCCCTGAATATAGACAGGGCATCAACCGTCGTGTCCGAGACTGAAGGGTCCGGGCTGAAAGTGCTTGTAGACGTGGGCGTGAGTCCGTTCGTGTACAACACGTTCGACAATGCCTACGGCGACAGCATCAAGGTGAATTCCGTCTGCGGCATGCAATGGGATAAATGGCTTCTGGGCGGGATGGTTTATTACGATTACGCCTCGTTCGACGGCTTTGACGCATCCTCCACGTTTCACGGTGCCTGGGGAATCCTGGGGGCCGCTTTTCACGCTTCGGTGGACATCTCCGGCTGGTTTGCCGTCGAGGGAGGGGCGGGCGCGAGCTGGTACGCCTCCAGCTTCCAGTACGGCGGACTGGGGCTCGAACACAGGGATTCCATGTCCGCGCTTGTTTACTGCACACCCGTATTCAAACTCGGCGAACGGTTCTCGGTCAAGACACCCGTGCGGCTTCAGCTCTATTTTGGCGGTAACGGGATTGAACCCAATGTGTACCTCGCCGGACGGGCGGAATACGCGCCATTCAATGACTGGCTGGGGTTCTACGGTGAAATCGGTTTCCAGCCATGGTATTATTCGGGCAGTCTCTTCAACACGGTAAGCGGCCTGTTCGTTTTTTCCTTCGGCTCGATTATAGATATCCCTTTCGTTTCTGAAAAAAAAGAGGGAGAAGTGACCACGGGATGAGGCGGCATTGGTATTGGTTGATCATTGTTGCATTTTTTGTGCTCGCCGTGCTGGGTGTTCTTTATTCCTGCTCGTGGAATAATCCGTATGTTACCAGCCTTCCTTCCGGCGCTACACCGGGCTGGTACAGGGATTTCGAGGAAAGAACATCCGGGCCGGTGACGGCTTCTACGACATATTACCCCTGTGTCCTCTATGATGCCAATCATTTCGGCAATAGCATCGGAGAACTGATTAGAACTGCTGGAACTGATACCTATACCGTGTTCCCGTATTACAAGATGTGGGTGGGGGACGGGAATAATACCGATTTTGGGTATTCCAATGATGGAATAAACTGGGTATTTCCAACTGATGGCGATAATGTTGTCACCGCCGGTTATCACCCTACAGTAGTGTACAGCGCCACGAGTTTCTTCGGAGAAAATAAAAATAATGCACTTACCCATTATCGTTTCTGGACATGGGATAGAGGGAATATGCTCGTCTATTATGAATCGGAAAACGGTGCTGATTTCGCGTACGCGAATAAGACGATTACGAACGCATTGGGTTTTGGTTCGGCTCCGGTCTATTCCATCGCCATTCTCTACAGACCGGCCAGCGCGCCTAAATACGAGGGGTGGATCGATAACAACGGCCGCGTCTATTACATCAACAGCAATGACTGTATGGATTGGCAGGCGGATGTCATCCCCCCTGCCAATTGTGTTATGCATTCGGGGAAAACGGCGGGAGGTTCTTTTGACACTCCCATTTCAACCGGCGGCTGGGCATCGGTGGTCTTTTTTAACGGCCGGTATACAATCTGGTACTCTTCTGACGTTGATGGTATAGGGGGATATCCGAATTATAATAAGGGCATCAGCTATGCGGAGTCAACCAATGGGTGGGAATGGACGCTTGTGGACGTGCTGCCCTATATGGGGGTGAACGGAACACCGGCTGGACCCATGGAAAACGCAATACTTTATGCCAGCGACGGTAACATTGACCGGCGGAACAACCGTACATACACGCCGACCGTCATCTATGATGCGGTGCATTTTTCAGGAGCAGGTGAAAATAAAGCATTCAAGATGTGGTTCACGGGAGATGGTTCAGCCTACGGCCGCCGCATCTGGTATGCCTCCTTCAACGAACCGTAAGTGGTGCGCCCTTGGGCGGTAATTTCGCTGCCGCCAGGCCGCGCCTTACAGGTTGATGTCGGCCAGGCACACTTCCTTGAACAATGAAAGCACGCGTGTCTCCAGCAGGGGGAGAGGGCACTCGTCCAGAAGTTTGCCTATGTTGGTGTACTGCCGCTCCGGCGTTTTACCCGGCACAAAAAAGAACTTCGCTGTTATACTGTCGTTATCCTTGTAACAGAGTCGCAGCAGGGCCCCGTTTTCCGGTACCTGCCGGAGGTTGACGAAAATTCTCCGGTTTTCAATCTGTTCGTACTGGTATGAATAATCCCCTGAAGAAAACCGCGTGTAGGCCTGTTCAATGGATGTTTCTTCGGTCCCTGTAAGGTCGTAGGAAACCAGGGAACCCTGCACCAGGGATGGGGCAGGGAAGGATTCCATCAGTTCCAGGTGTCTGGCCGGATCCTGGCCTGGAACCAGTCCGGTTCCCGCATCTTTTGAATCATCCTTTAAGTCCGGATGATGGAAAATAACGAGGTTGTAGCTTTTTTTATCGCGGCATAAGTCAATCTGGTTTTGGATATGTTCCAGACCCAGTTCGCAGATTCCAAGCGTGCCGTCTTCCAGGGAGGAAAAGGCACCGGCAATCGCCGTATCCCTTTCAATGATGAGGTCGTGCTTGAGTTTTCTTGTCAGGTCCCGTTTGTACTGCTTGAGCCGGGCGGAAACCTCAGGCGAAATGTATTCTGTTTCAAGGGCGTGAATTTTATCCCTGAATTCCATGAACAGCGTTTTCGTCCGGGCTCCCAGCAGCTTGTCTAAAAGCGTCAGGATTTTATCGATCCGTTTGTCCGTATATTCGGCCAGAACGTGATCAAGGAAATCCGGTTTGAGATACAGCAGGGCGAAGTCCCTTTGAAGACGGTTGACCGCTTTTATCACGTCAGGATTACTGAACCTGTTTCTGTTGAATGATTCCTGGATATTGCCTTCGAGCTGAAGGATCATGAGATCGGTGTGCGCCTTGTAAAGCCTGTAAAAATCCTTGAGGATTTCCTTCCTGTAGGCTTCGTATTCTTTCTCTATCCTCCTGTCCAGGTCCGCTGCCCGTTCCCTGTAGGCCTTTACCATGGCGCTGTTTTCAATGCCGAGGCAGCCCGTGCCGGGGTTCCGGTAATACCAGGCCATGGAAGGCAGCATATCCTGAATTCCCTTGGTCCTGGCGTTCAACACTTTCCGGGCATCGAATTGTAATTTACCATTCTGGAGAGACTGGAATTGTTCGAGGATTTTCCGGTCCGCTTCATTATCAAATGATTCCAGGAGCACTGACTGGTTTTTTTCCGGATTTTCTCCGGCAATTTGTTCCATGATCAGAAGCTTTTTATAACCTGCATCCGAGAACGTACGTGTGTCCGGAAAAATAACGATGGTTTTTTTCGCCTCTTCATTCTGGATTATTTTCCAGACATAAAGGTCAACTTCCCGGGTCTCGCCGGCTGGAATGGCTGTTTTGTCCGTCAGTACGTATGCCGGGTTTGCATGGATCATCCGGACCAATGTCACCTGGTCATTGAAGTCGCGGCTGAAAACCATTTCCCGTATCTGCCCCGTTTTTTCCTGCGATACCCCCTGCATTTCCATGGCTTCCATTTCTTTCTTTATCCGCATTTTGGCATCGAACAGGTCCTTGTCTATCAACGCTTTTAATTGCGTGGGCGGAGGGTAGGTATCCTTGACGGGAATAGCAAGTTCCATGCCCGGTTCTATCGTGTAACGGGGAATATCCGTGTAGCCCGTGGGCAGCATTTCCAGGCCGAGCAGGCCCTTGTTTTCCCTGTAAATGAGGTGAGCCCGGAAGGCATTGGCGGTGGCAGGCGTTTCGCTTTCCGGCAAATTTTTATAAACGTCGACGGCTATGTCTTCCAGTGTATCGCCTGGTTTGACTATGTAGGAGATGTCTTCCCCATACCCGGCGAATACGAGAAGAAATGCGATTGCACAGATTATTGAAATGTATTTTCCCATGGCTTGCCCGTTATTCGCCGGCCTGTTCAATTTCGTCTATGATGTCGGTCAGTTTTTTGACTCCCGACTGGCCGGACGCCTGAAGTTTACGGATTTCCGCTAATTCTTTTTCGACTCTCTCCAGGGCTTCAGCCGTCTTTTCTTTGAAGGAGTTGAGGGTATTCCGTAATCTCATCAGAGATTCAAGCTGTGCCGGGTCTGTTTTAACCTTCTCCTGGGAGATGATCTGTTTTTCATTGATTACCACGTTTTGCTTCGAGCCCAGGTCATTGACAAAATTCCTGTCGGCGCCCGCGGCAACAAGCAGATTAATAATTTCCGTGTCCACCCGCCGGTTATCGACGGCCGCCTGTACGGCGCTTCTTCCCGAGCCGTCCAGAACATTCACATCCGCACCGGCATCGAGCAGGAGTTTTACCATGGAGGCGCTTCTCTGTTTTACCGCCATACCAAGAGGGGTCGCCCCTGTCTTGTCCTTCCGGTTTACATTCGGCCCGTGTTGTACCAGCAGCCGGGTCATTTCAAGGTTGCCCGCGTCGAGCGCGGCCAACAGGGGAGTCTGTCCCTCGTTGTTGACCTGTTCCAGGTCTTCCCCGCCCTGAACAAGCTCAAGAACTTTTTCCTGTTGATTGATTGCTATGTAATGGAATATCCCGCCGGCATCGGGTTGAGTACCCGGGCCGCAGGCAAAAATCATTGCCAGAACCGGCCATACATATATGGCCATTTTTAATTTCTTCATTTACAGGTCTCCCCATCTTGTTTTAATAAAATTTCGACAAATTTTGAGTTGTGGATAAGTTTTTTTTAGGCAGGCGGATTCCTGCGCGGCTGTTATTTTACCCAGCCTATCCTGTAAATCTCTATCATGTGGTCCCTGAAATCGGTAAAGGCCAGATACCTGTCATCCGGAGACACGGCCAGACCGGTCGGCTGGTTCCTACCCCATGCCCAGTCCACGATGGAGAAGGAGGCGGTATCTATCGCGTACGCCCTGCCGAAACGGGGCCCCTTTATCAGGTAGGATTTTTCCGCATTGGGTCCGCGGGAAGAGGCGTACAGGTACTTCCCGTCTGAAGAAAGCTTGATAGTATTGATTTTATCGTCAACGGGAATCCGTTTGACCAGGGAATCGTCCGAACAGTCCACCACGTATACGCTTCCCGTGTGCATGTCGGATGCGTATAGAATGTTTTTTGCCTTGTCCAGAACCAGGTGCCGCTTGGAGCCGTAGCCGAAATCCAGGGTTTTAACGAGTTTGCATCCCGGCAGTTCAAATTTCTGTATGACACCGTTAAAGTAACCGGCCACATACAGATACTTCCCGTCCGGGCTTTCCGCCAGGCCGCGCGGCTGTTTCGCCGTTCTGAAGGTGAACAGGAGTTTTTTTGAATCCACGTCTATCACGCTGACCGAATGGGACGTGTAATTGGAGACATAGGCCCTTTTTTCATCCGCCGTGATGAGGATTACCTTCGGGCTTGTCCCTTTTACCGCAATGGTTTTCTTTAAGGAAAAATCATCCATGGCGAAGACATGGACCACATTGGCGGGCATCTGGCTTACCCACATTTCATTCGTGTGACCGACAAACGCGATTTCCACAAAACCGGTCAGTTCACCGTATTTTTTCGGAAGCACGATTGTTTTGATTTTTTCAAATGTTTTTCCGTCAAAAACCTCGACGGATATTTTTTTATCTCCCAGGAGGGCGGTCACGAGGTACTTCCCGTCTTCCGTGTATTCCACGGATTTGGGCTGGAGCCCGGTATGGATTTCCCTGACGAGTTCAAGTCCTGAATTTGTCCGCTCCAGTTTTTCTTCCAGGATAAAAGGCTCGGTTATTGTAAGTGTCAATGTTTTTTCTTTATAATCCGGTGAGGTGAATTTAAAGGCGTGTTCGCCTTCGGTTACCAATGTCGATTTGAGGCTGTCCTCTTCCTTTTTCAAAGGAGCCTCCCTGCCGTCAATCATCAGGACATAATTTTCAGGGAATACCTTCAATGTAACTTTAAAGGTATTTTCAGCGGCGAATCCCGGTATCCATGATAAAATTAATAACGCGGTTAAAAATAAACAATATCGTTTCTTCATTTGAGGAAAGATACCTTAAAATCACCGTGTTGATCAATATTGGAAGAATTTTTCTTCCAGCAGCCGGACGTTCCCGATCATCGTCTCCAATGCCGAAAATTTACCGGTGACGGCATTGAAATACCCGGAAAAATCCGCAAACGTCTCCGAAAGCCGTGAAAAATAATTTTCCTGTTCTTTGCCCACCTTTTCAATCATCGATGTGGAGTTTTCCATTTCGGACAGGCTCTTCATCAATTCGGCATTCTTCAGGTTTTGTTCGACGAGTGAAGCGCTTATTCTCTCCGTCATGCTGACAAGGCTGTTGATCAGTCCTTTGCCCTGTTCGGAGGCGGACAGCTGTGTTTTGCCGAGGTCATTGATCTCGTCGATAAGGGCGAGAGTTGCATTGATATCCTTTTGAATGGCGTTCATCGCTTCGGTGAGGTTGTCGGAACATTGAGTGGACTGGTCAATGTCCTGCTTCATGTCCATGATTATCGTGCTGATTTCCTGGGTGTAGTTATTTGTATTTTCGGCGAGTTTCCGGATTTCTTCGGCCACGACGGCAAACCCCTTTCCGAAATCACCGGCATGCGCCGCTTCGATGGAGGCGTTCATTGCCAGCATGTTCGTCTGGTCGGTAATTCCCGAGATGGTGTCCAGCAGATCCGTGATACCGGAACTCGATTCGGAGATCTCCCTGATGGCGTCCTGCATCGAAACGGTGACCACGCGTCCCGACTGGGATGTAGCGTGAAGGGTCCGGCTTAATTGGCCGGTTTTTTGCGTGGCGTCGGTTACCGAATTTATCGAAGACCCTATGTTGACAAAGGCCTTTTCCGATTTCTCTATCATGTCCGCCTGCTCCCTGATCTGTTTCATGTTCCCGTTGATCTGGTTTATCGTCACCCTCACCAGTTCCGCCGTTTTTTTCACCGCCTCGGTCTGCGTGTTCAGGCCTTTCGTGATTTCCAGCGACCTCGACTTGATTTCCTCGTTGGCGTTTATCAGCGGCCGTATGCTCTCTGTCTGCTGCCTGGTCAGGCTGATAACGCCATTGAAAGCGCCGAAAATATCGCGAAGCATCCTGTTGATATTCAGGACAAGCCTGTTGTAAAGGACCTGGATTTCACCTATCTCGTCATCCGCCGTTTTAACCAGGAGCCCCGTGATGTCACCTTCCAGGTTGGAGACTTTTTTAAGTTTTTCCTCTATCCCCTTTAAGTGGGAACTCATGTTCGAACTGTAAAAGAAAATGAATGTGCCGAACAACAGTATGGAAACAAAACCTATGAACACAAGCTCCGAGGTATCCGCCGTGGACTTTGCTTCCCATTCATCAAGGCATTTTTCAGCGGCGGCGCGTACGGCGGGGTCCCCGGATTTAAGGGAAAGATCAAGGAGCTCCGTGAAATAACCATGGGGTTTTTCATCGACTTCCGGCCGCAACACGGCGGCCGCGTTGGTAATGCCGGCTATGTCTTCCTCCCTCGACAGGGCAAGGGATACCAATGTCACCACCATGAAAAAGGCGAAGGCAAGGGGAATGATGATCATTTTCAACCGTAAACCGAGCCGTGATTTTTTGTTCACGAATTCATAAATGTTGGCCGCTTTTTTTACCT
The DNA here is from genome assembly GCA_016928415.1 of Spirochaetales bacterium. GTDB lineage: Bacteria > Spirochaetota > Spirochaetia > SZUA-6 > JAFGRV01 > JAFGKU01. The sequence goes on along the minus strand of JAFGKU010000079.1, from coordinate 10,231 downwards.
TCTGCATGGAATAACCTATGAAAATATAGGCAAGGATGCTTGCCGAAGGGCCTATACACACCGTTACCACCAGGAACCGGATCGTGGCATAACGGAGGATTCCGTCCCTGATCATGTTCACGGTGACAGAGGCCGTTCCTACGGCAAGAAATCCGGCAATCACGAGGATCACGACGAATTTTTTGACAAATTTTTCTATATTGATGATTTGCGCTTTTTCGCCGTCCGTGAGTTCCCGTGACAGCACGACATTATTAATAAGCCGGTCAACCGGTTTCAGCCTGGAACGGAGGAAAAGGCATACCATGAAAAGCACGCTGGAAGTCAGGAAAAAAGTGGTCAAGGAATTCCTCACTGCCTGTATCCTGCTGATGCCCATTGCCGGGTAAATGGTGAAAAGCAGAAATGGAAATGCAAGCGTAAGGAGGAAAACCACAAGAAATACGTTTATGTTTCTCGTGATGTGTATTTTTTTTCGTTGCATTTGTATACCCCTTATATTTTCGATATTTTGCCGTTATTTTAATTTTAAAAGGTTTTAAGGTGAATTTTCAAATGATATTTTGAGGATACCGGTCACCGCAGGGAGCATCACCGGTAAAAATACCGCGGTTTACACTTGAAACCGGATTGCCTTAAAAAACATGATTTATTCTTCAGCTTGACATTCCCGTGATGGATGCTTATCGTTGTGTTGCGATGGTCAGAATAACATTAATGAAAACATTGATGACGCTGCTTCTTGTTTTCGTATTTGGCGAAAATCTTCACAGCCAGGTATCCCTAGAAAAAAGCATGATTTTTATCGACGGGCATTCCCGTTTCATCATAAAAGCGGAAGATGGCCTGGGTTATCCTTGCGCCGATGGAGAACCTTCTTTATTCGAAGTAAGGTCTAAACAGGGAGATCCGGTCCCTGTTGACATCCGCCGGATCAACTATCCGTTGGGATACCTGTTGATCCTTCTCCCGTCCGATATTTCACACAAGGCCAGGATGGAGTGGGCGGATGCCATCAGGAATTTCGTAAAGCAGCTTCCTCCTGAAGTGTTTGTCGGTTTATTGTACAGGGATGAATCCCTGGGAATTCTACAGGACTTCTCACGGCTCTGCATCCGGCTTGATGAAAGCTTGAGAAGGTACGAGTCATTGAAAACTCCCCGTTATGCCATGCCTTTTTCCACCGCCCTGTATCGCGCCCTGGACTACCTGTCGGCGGCCGGCGGCAAGGGAGCGTACGGAATGAAGATGCTTCTTGTCGTGGGAAGCAGGTCTGAACCGGCATCACCCGGGAAAACGCTCGCGTACCCCGCTTTTTTTGTTTTGGGAGAACAATCTTTGAAAAAGACCGGGAGTGCGGGAAATATTTTTTTAAAAGAGGGAACCGATGCCGGAAGTGTGATGAATGAAATTCTGGAATCCATAAACCTGTTGTCCCGGAACGGTTATTATGAAATGAAATTACAGGGAGATACGGGAAAATCAAAATGGGAATTGTATTACGGAGACAAACCGACGGGTATAAAAATCGATCCCCCGGGAAAAAATACTTCAAAGGGCCTGAACAAGCTGGCTTTTACCTTTACCGATAATGAAAGGAAAATCTATAACAATGTTGTCAGACGGAAAGCGAAGGATGATTTCACCTGTAAAATCATTTTTCCCAATTCCGGAATATCACTTCCCGGCAAAGCGCATCTGAGGGGGAAAGGGGCTTTATCCTGTGACAGGAAAAGTTATACCTTGAAAATCAAATCCTCCTCCGTTCCTTTTTTTAAAGAGAGATTCATGGCTGATTCCGTCAACCTCGTTGCCATGTGCCAGGATGATTTTTACATCCGGCAGTATATGAGCAACCTTCTTCTTGAAAAAACAGGTTTAAGATATTTACCCCAGGCGTATACCGAGGTGGTTGTCGACGGAAAAACCAGGGGGGTTTACCTGGCCATGGAACATGCGGAAACGGGTTTGAAAAATTTCAGCATGGGACTTACGGCCATTCTCCGCAGGAAATTCAATCCTCCCAAAACCCTGGTTGAGGTTGAGCATTCCTCTGTTGCCAAGGAGCTGGCTCGGAAAAATTATTATGACGTCATGAAACAGATTGAAAAAGCAGGGCCGGCCGTGCTGGCGCAGACTTTGAGGGAATACATAGATCTTGATCAATACCTTAAATGGATTGCCGTGAATACGATTCTTTTAAACGGAGATTATGTTGATGAACTCTGGCTGTATTCCTCCGATACAATCAAAACGGGCGGGCAGCTCCTGCCCCGTTATTCCCTTATGGGCTGGGATTACGAGGATATTTGTTCGTCCTGCCATTACCACGGCAAGTATGCCTTCTCTGATCCAAACGGGCTTGTTTATTGCGCGGAAAGCGAACTGGATAAAAAAATATTTTCCAATGCCGATATTTATGACATGTACGTTGATGTTCTTGAAAAGTTGCTGGTTTCGGAGATAACGGAGCAATCCGTGAAAGACGCCATCGACCGGACGCTCTCCGATCTGCTGCCGTTTTTCAAGGATCCTTCCCTGTGCCGGGCCATGCAGGAACTTTTGAAAATAAATCCCAAAGCTGCCGACCCTTCCATTGCCGTTCAGGCGATAAAGGACAACGCCGTTCAACTTTTTAAACGAATTCGCGAACAAAGGCTTGCCTTATTCGCAAGAATTGAGAAATATAAGAAATAGAATTCATTAAACGAGGTTTACCATGGATAAAGTACTGGATTTCATATTTAAAAGGCGAAGCATCAGGGCGTACAAGGATACTCCCCTGTCGGAAAAAGATATTAAAAGCCTGCTTGAGGCGGGAATGGCGTCTGCCAATGCCTCCAACAGGAAGCCCTGGCATTTCGTGGTGGTGGATGACAGGGCTGTATTGAATGAACTGGCTGATACCCATCCCTATGGCGGGATGTTGAGGAACGCCGCCCTGGCGATTGCCGTATGCGGAGATACGGCGATATCGGACTGGTGGGTGCAGGACTGTTCGGCGTCAACGGAAAATATTTTACTGGCTGCGACGGCCCTGGGCCTGGGAGCCGTCTGGATCGGCTGTCATAACCGTATTGAAAGGGAGGATGCGGTGAGAAAAGTATTGAAAATACCCGCAACGGTAGGCGTCTTGAGCCTGATTTCGATCGGATATCCCGATGAAACCAAAAGGGCTAGAACCCAGTACTCCGAAAAAAAGGTTCACAGGAACAATTGGTAGTATTATCCAAAATAAGTGGTATAATTATCAATGGCTGGGTATGGTTTGATTTCAAAGGGGTTTAATCAGCTTGACAATTCTTCATACCGGATTTAAAATGATGAGAGAAGTCATTACCGGTTCATGGTAATTTCTTTGCAAAAAGTCATAAAGTAAAGATAAAAGGTACAATAATAGCCCATGGGGGGCGGTGTTCGCAATTAACCTGGGGAAGGACTGTTCCGAAACTATGTCAGGGAACGGGTAAGGGAATTATATGCAACGCTCGGATTTCATGAAAGTGGATAAATTCAGATTCGAACTGTCTACCCGTGTTGTCCGTCCCATACTTATCTATCTTGAGAGATTATACGGCAGGGACATCCTCAAGCAGTTCGTTCTGGAGACGGACATGAACCTCGTGTTTCTTGATGATGAAAAAAACTGGGTTTCCTTTGAATATTTCAACATGTTTCTCAAAAAACTCGTGGAGTTTACCGGCAACCCCAATGCCCCGTATGAATCGGGAAAATACATATTAACCGGCTACGGATGGATGGCGACTCTTCTTCATATTTTAAAGCTTTTCGGCACCCCCGCCATGGTTTATGAGCGCGTGGCGGCGCTGTCAAGCACTTTCTCGAATATCGGAAGAATGACGACAAAAAGGATTTCGAAAAATAAGATACTTCTTGAAACCATATTAAAACCCGGATTCCAGCAGACCAGGTTCAATTGTGAAGCCATCCAGGGGCAGGTTTCCCTGTTCCCCACCTTCTGGCGTCTTCCGCCTGCAAAAATCAAGGAAATTCATTGCGCGGCGAGGGGAGCCGAGTCCTGCCTCTACGAAATAAGCTGGATGCCCCGCCCATTGAAGACCCTCGTCATGGGCGGTATCGGTTTACTCATCATGGCCGCCGAATTTTTTGTATTTTTCACCCAGAACGTTACAATCATTGATTTTAAGGATATTGTTATATCGGGATTCGCGCTCCTTTCCATATTCGCTTTTTTGAAGATTAATTCCTATAAAAAAGTGCTGCAGGAAAACGAGGTTCTCCAGAGGGAGCGGTCTTCCGCCCTGGAAGAAGCGCTCATGCGCAGTAAAAAAGAATACCTCATGCTGAAAAAAGAAAATCTGAAGTCTTTGAAGGACAGCGAAGAAAGATACCACGCCATTTTTGACCAGTCGCCCCTCGGCGTTTTACAGTTCGATACAAGGTTGATCGTAACGGACTGCAATGACCGGTTATGCAGAATTTTCCGTATGGAGCGGGAAAAGATAATCGGTGCCGACCTTCACGAAGTGAGCGAGTACGCTGTTGTCCCGAAGATGCTGGATGCCGTTCAAGGCTGGGTCAGCCGCTATGAAGGGCCCTATAAAACGGGACAAAATGATTTTACCATCTATCTTTCCATTATCATGACCCCGCTCCGCGATAACGAGGGGTCTTTGATCGGCGCCATCGGCGTGTTTGAGGATATTACCGAGCGGAAAAAGGCCAAGGATCAACTCAATCTTTCCGAGGAAAAGAACCGGCTTTTAATAGAAAACGCCAGTGATGGAATCGCCGTCATCCAGGATTTTAAATTCGTTTTTGTCAATCAACGATTCAGGATGCTCACCGGCTGGTCGGATGAAAAAGTCGATTCTTCACCGTTCACCGATGTGGTGCACCCGGATGACCGGCAGCTGCTCGCGGAAAATCATTTGAACCGTATCCAGGGAAAGCTTGTGCCGGGTATACATGAAATCAGGTTTTTGCACGAAGACGGCTCAATCAAGTGGGTGACACTCAATGCCGTGCTGTTCAAATGGATGGGGAAACCGGCCTCGCTCTGTTTTATCAGGGACATCACGGAAAAAAAATGGGCGGAGGAAGAACGGAGCAGAATGGAATTGAAAATGCAGCAGACCCAGAAGCTGGAAAGCCTTGGTATCCTCGCAGGGGGCATAGCCCATGACTTCAACAATATCCTGATGGTAATCATGAGCAATATTGATCTTTCAATGCATGATCTGCCCAAAAACAGCGGGGTAGTGGACAATTTAAAGGATGCGGTAAAGGCGTCCCAGAGGGCGGCGGAATTATGCCGGCAGATGCTGGCCTATTCCGGGCGCGGCAGGCTTGTCAAGGAGGTTGTTTCATTAAGCGAATGCGTCAAGGATATGCGTCATATGATCGAGGTGGCCGTATCTAAGAAAATCACTCTTAAATTCGATTTCAGGGAGGGCACCCCGGCGGTCGAAGTGGATACGACGCAGCTCAGGCAGATCATCATGAACCTGGTTATCAATGCTTCGGAAGCCATTGGTGAAAACAAGGGGACCATAACGCTTTCTTCCGGTGCTGTTTCTTGTAACAGGGAATACCTTTCAAAAATGTATCTTGATGACAATCTCCAGGAAGGCAGATTCGTTTATCTGCTTGTTGAGGATACGGGCTGCGGGATGGATAAGGACACGCAGGAAAAGATATTTGATCCTTTTTTTTCAACCAAGTTCACGGGAAGGGGGCTGGGCCTTGCCTCCGTGCTTGGGATCATCCGCGGCCATAAAGGGGCTGTTCGTGTAACCAGTGAAAAGGGAAAAGGGACCGCCTTTCAGGTGTTTTTTCCCGCTTCCTCCGCAGCCGTTGAGAAAAATGAACCTGAATTGCCAGCCGGTGATTCATGGAAAGGATCGGGAACCATCCTTTTTGCCGAAGATGAGGCCGGGGTATTGAATGTGGGGAAGCAGATGCTTTCACATCTGGGGTTTGAGGTCCTGACGGCGGCCAACGGGGTTGAAGCGCTGGAATTGTACAAACAGAAAAAGGACAGGATAGTCTGCGTCATCCTTGATCTCAAGATGCCAAAAATGGATGGAAAAGAAGTTTTTAAGGAAATAAGAAACATGCGGGTAGACCTGCCTGTTCTTTTTTCCACCGGTTATAATGAACAGGAAATATACTTAAAACCGGGAGATGAAAAATGCACGGCCTTTATTCAGAAACCTTACCAGATTGAGGACCTGGCTTCCCGGCTCAGGAAAATACTGGAATAGATCATATAATACAGCGCATTATACAGTGTTTCTCAATTTACCATGGTTTCGATTTCGATGACTTCGAATGCCAGCGAGATGTCTCCCGTCAGGGGGAAATTATCCATTTTCCCGAAACATTCCATTGGAAGGCTTTTAGTGATTTTTTCCTGTTTCAATGCAAGGTAAGCGGATATAATTACCTGGAAAAAGGAGATATCGGGATTATCCGCCTGTACGGCATCTATTATGACATGTTCGTTTGACGGCATATTGATAAGGAGCGTTCTTTTTATTGTATCTGTCTCCTCCGGCTTCCCGTCTCCGGTTATTTTTAAACGCAATGTTTTCCCGTCATTCGTAATAGTGGCATCAAACATGGTATGTCCCCCTTATTGAAGATGGCGTGTAAATGTTATACGTGGCTGTATTGATTTGAAAATACGGTATTCATCTTTTCGCATATGGTGTTTGTAAGGATTTCATCCTTTTTCAGGCTGATTGTTTTCTCCGGTTTATTATAACTGGTCAGGTTAAGATTTAACCTGTCGATACTTAATTTCCAGATGGAACAGGGCTGGAGTTTGACTCCCCACTTGAGCATCCAGGACTGGAAATTATCGCTGTAGATGAAAACATCAATTTTTTTATCCGTATTTTTGAGCATCACCGCCCTGTTGAAAGCTTCCAGGCTGTCATCAATGAACTCAAAATGACAGTCATAATGTGAAAAACAGCCCTTAAGCCTGAATTTCATGTAATCATCCAGGCCGGTGATTAAAACCTTCAACCTGTAATTCCCGCTCATATACAAACTCCCCATTAATCTTATTTGCAAGAATTATGCCAGGATGACTCTATTGATTCTTTTTTACCGGATGTGTCCGTGATTTTTTAAGACTGAATGGGAAAATTGAATTGTGCCGGCAATATTTTCCGGAAATTTATTCGAGTAATTTATTATTTGATAAAGAATTATTTGTAATTTCCATGAAGGGGTGCAGAAAAATAATCATAGACAATCCCCGGTATTTTTAATGATTCCGGACGCATTGAATAAATATATTTTCCGGGAAACGGGCAGGTATCACGGTAAATCCATGTCAAATATATTTACATAAAAACCGCGGTTGTAAAGATATTTGACATTGAGGCACCTCTAAAAACCACCATTTTACCCAAACTTCCGAATGAAAATTTTAAAATATCGGGGTTTTTAGAGGTCCCCAATTGAGGATTAATTCATTTGTTTCAGTTTAAGGTTTTTTATTTTTGCATTCAGGGTCTGCCTGCTGATGCCCAGCAAACCTGATGCCAGGCTTTGATTGCCGGAAGCCTTGTCCAGAGCCTGCTTGATCAGAAATTTTTCCGCTTCCGCCAATGTGGGGAAATGCCTGCTCCTGATTTCCAGGCAATCTTCATTTTTTTCACTGCTTTCAATACTGGCAACTCCCCGTGCTTCCTGCAGCCTTTCCCTGATGGAGGACAAGGATAAAATGTGCGACTCATGCCGGCTGACCGCATCATGCATCAGCGCTTCAAGTTCCCTGATATTGCCGGGATAATGATAGGATTTCAGGAGCTGGATCAGTTCCTGGGGGTATGCCGGTGTTGCGCGGTTCAGAATCCCGGAGGATTTGTTTAAAAAGTGGTCAACAAGGAGTGGAATATCGGTTAGACGGTCTCTGAGCGGAGGCACGTGGATGTGATGGCAGGATAAGCGGAAGTAAAGGTCCTTGCGGAATTGCCCGGATTCGGAGGATTTCGTAAGCATGGTGTTGGTCGCTGCAATAATTCTCGTATCTGATCTTAACGGTACGTCGGAGCCAATGGGGTAGTATTCATTTTCCTGCAGTAAACGGAGCAGTTTCAGCTGGGATTGATTGGTCAAGTCCCCTATCTCGTCCAGGAACAGGGTGCCGGCGGAAGCCTCTTTCACCAGCCCGGTCCTTGATGCGTCGGCGCTGGTATAGGCGCCCTTTTTATGGCCGAAGAGCGTGTCGGCGAAAACCGTATCGTCTATGCCGGCTACGTTGACCGCTATGAAGGGGCCCTGTCTTCCGCTGGCTGCATGGATGGCTCTTGCAACCAGTTCCTTGCCGGTGCCCGTCTCCCCTGTTATCAGCACGGGCTGGAAGGAGCGGGCTATGGATTCAATGTAATGGAAAATGGCGATCATTTTTTCACTGCGTGTTATTATGGATTCAAAAATTTCGGGATGCTGGAGTTTGCCGCCCGTAATTTTTTCTTTCAGGTTCAGGTTTTCCTGCGACAGTTCATTCAGCCGTATGCAGTTTTTTATACTGGTTATCAGCCTGGCCTTTTCGAACGGCTTGGTAATGTAATCTATGGCCCCTGTCTTCATGCAGTTCACGGCCGTATCGATTTCATTGTTGCCGGTCACGATGATTACCTTGATTTGGGGAAAATTATCCGTGACCTGGTTTAGTATTTCTTCCCCCGTGATATAAGGCAAATTCAGGTCCAGAAGGATCGTTTCAATTTCAACCGTGTCAAGGAGGTGTTTCACTTTTCTCGAATCGTCACATTGGATTATGTTCGTGATTCCGGCTGTTTTAAGGGTCAGAACTATGCTGTCCAGTACGAATTCCTCATCATCAACTATGAGGATGGGTAATTCCGGATACAAGATAGTTTCCATAATAGTTCTCCTCCTTTTTATCCCGCCCTGGGGAAAGTCAGGATTACTTTACTTCCTTCGTCCCCTTCCGAGTTTATCTTCAGGGTGCCGCCGTAGGATTTAACGATATTGGATGAGACATAAAGCCCCAGTCCGATGCCTGCCTCTGATTCATCCCTGTTGATAACCGGCATGTCAAGGCCGTTGAGCATTTGACCGTCGAATCCTCTTCCCCTGTCCATGATTGTTATCTGCACATGTTTTTGATCCCTGTTTTTTGTTTCAATCCGGATGCCCTGGGAAGGGTTGTCGACGGCCTTGCAGGCATTGTGCAGCAGATTAATGATAACCTGTTCCAGCCGGCGGTAATTTCCATAAACAGCGGCCAATGCCGGGTCGGGAATAAAATTGAAATTATGGGTGGATTTGTCGAGCATGTCCTTCAATAAATTGATCGCCGATACGATCACGTCGTTTAAATTCACCCTGTCCCTCAAGCCGTTTTTTTCCTGAAAGACAATATCCTTGAGTTCTTCCAGAATATTTTTAATTCGTGTTGAACCGGATAAAATCCGGTCGAATAACTCGTTTATCTTTTCCCTGCTTTCACTGTAATACAGTCCTGCCAGTAAAAAATCCCCGTTTTCCCTGTAGTACCGGTCTATGATCGGCAGGATGCTTTTCCAGGCTTCTTTCAGGTACTGCGTGTTTGCCTGGATGTATTGATTGGGATTATTGATTTCATGCGCGATGCTTGTAATGAACATGCCCATGGCCGCCGTTTTTTCATTCTGTATAAATTGCTTTTGAATGATCCATTCCGTTTCCCGGGCAATCCTTTTCTTCGTTATATCATCGCCGATAACGGAAATCCCGGTAACGCTTCCGGATTCGTCATATATGTCTGTCAGGTGCCATCCAATTATTTTTTCGTTCTTTCCCTTTTTAATCCTGTTTTCATAGTAATTCCGGATCCTTGATTTCCCGTTTTTTTCAATATTTTCAAGTGTCTTTTGAAAATTCTCCAGATTTGTCTCCGATAAAAAAGTCTGGTCCCACCGTTTTCCCGGCAGATCCTTCCCGGAAAAACCCAGTATTTCACAGCCCCTTTTATTTATATATTTTATTTCCCCGGCTTTATTGAGAAGAATGAGAATAATGTCCGCGTTTTGGAAATGGAAGGCATCGTTTCCCTTTTCCGTTACCTGCGATGCCAGCCGCCGTTTCAGTTTATTCCGGTTTATTGCCAAAAAGAAAACGATCAATGATTGAATGACAAAAATCGATACAGCCGCTGTAATAAACGGTATATTCCCGTTTCCGGGTATCTGCATAATAACATTGGCATCCATAATCATACCCG
>JAFGKU010000078.1 GCA_016928415.1 Spirochaetales bacterium | reverse complement strand
TTTTGGAGCCGCTGGCCGAATCAAAACCCTTTTAAAATCGGGGTTTTTAGAGGTTGCCCAGGATAAATCGATAGTTTTTAGAGGTGCTCTATAATTATATTTTCACATGAAAATTATAAAATTTATTGATTTCACCAATATCTCCAATAAAATTAGTACCTTCAGTACCATATAAATCATACCAAAAGTCCATCCCCAGATCAACTAACCTGGTCTAAAATATCTAATATGTATTTGAAAAGCGGATAAACCAAAAAAGGGGAAAGGGGGGTTAATTCTTGCATTTTCATTTGTCAGGATTCCAATAATATTTTGAAAGCAAATTAAACACTTATTATCAGGCTATTCCGGGGGATTAGTCTGGTAAAAACCAAGGCTCTTTGAAAATTTAACAAAGTGTTTCTATCAAAAATGGGAGGTTAAAATGATATTTTCAGGTTTTATTTAAACCAGTAATTCCAATGTCTTTATCAATCAATGTTTATCATCAAATAAAAAAAAATAGGAGGAAAAAATGAGAAACATAATTAAATGGAATTACGTATTACTTTGCATCTGTCTAATCTTCCTTGTGACATTTACAGCTGTTGCGAGAAGAAGAACAACTTCAACATCCACACCTACACCTGCTGGGGCTGCTGCAACGAACACGCCTGCACCTGCTGCAACACAGCCGCCGGCATCATCCGGCACAATAAGAATTGAAGCTGAAAATTATTCAAGCATGGCCGGTGTACAGACAGAAAGCTGCTCTGAAGGCGGACTGAATGTCGGCTGGATAGAGGCGGGTGACTGGATGGCTTACAGTGGCATCAATTTTGCGTCAACCGGGTCCTATACATTCGCGTTCCGCGTAGCCAGTTTAAGCAGCGGCGGATCCATTTCAATAGACCTGGACGGCGGAGCTACCGTTCTTGGTTCTGTATCCTTCGGGGCAACCGGCGGATGGCAGACCTGGACAACCGTTTCGGTGAGCGTTAACGTTCCCGTGACCGGATCACATGCCGTAGGTATTTACGCCTCGACGGGCGGCTGGAATATCAACTGGTTTGAAATTACCGGCGGCGCCAGCGGCGGAACGGTTAACACACCGGTACCGGGTAATACAGCGACACCCGTCCCGGCGGCAACACCTACCACACCGCCTTCCACAGGCGCGCTATGGGCCGATGAGTTCAACGGCTCCGGCTTACCTGCCTGGGATTTCGATCTCGGCGGCGGCGGCTGGGGTAACGCCGAACTTGAAACGTATACCAACAGCACGGCAAACTGTAACCAGTCAGGCGGCTATCTTAACATCACGGCTTTGAACAGCGGCGGCTATACATCCTCAAGGATTAAAAGCCGGTATAACAGGACATACGGCCGTGTTGAAGCCCGGCTCAAGGTACCCATGGGGCAGGGACTCTGGCCCGCGTTCTGGATGCTGGGCACAAACATCAACAGCGGCGTGGCTTGGCCAGGCTGCGGTGAAATCGACATCATGGAACACATAAACACTGAAGGACAGACCCACGGTTACATCCACTGGGATTCAGGCGGGCACGCTTCATACGGTACGGCCGTGGGCTGCTCACCCGGGAACTTCAACACATATTCGATTCTCTGGGATTCATCCGCCATCAGATGGTATGTTAACGGTGCCCAGTTCCTTGAAGCGAACATCCTGAACAACATCAATTCCACCGAAGAATTCCACAGGCCGTTCTTTATCATACTTAACCTGGCTGTCGGCGGCAATTGGCCCGGTTCTCCTAATTCTTCAACTGCTTTCCCTGCTGTCTACCAGATTGACTATGTGAGATGGTACGCTAACTAAGGAAGAATACGGCAACTAATGACAGTATTCACTGTCTTTAGCGTCTACTATGTGAAAGATTAAGCCGCCTCCTTTTGGGGGCGGCTTTTCATTGAAATGCGGTATTTGATTTATTCCTGTTTGACCCTTTTGTAGGGATAGGGAATAGGCATACGGTCGGAAGCTGCCACCAATCCAATATGGTCATCATCTTTAAATTCTATGACAGCCTGTTGGTCCTTTAAATCACCGTCTACAAAGAATAAGGTGACGGTGTTCGCGTTTTCGTTTAACATCTTGTACGTGCCTTTGCTTATTGTTTTCTCGCCGTTGACAACAGTGATTATTGTAACCGTATCTTCGGTAATGGTGGTATGCATGAGGGTCAATTCCCTGAGGTTATGGAGGATTGATTCAACCGTATCCCTCAATTTTACCCCGGCATCACTGACAGTATCCAGTTCAGGCATGTCCTTCAAAGGCGACGGGTCTTCCATAAGCGCCAATAAATCAAGGTTTTCAATTTTGAGCTCCTTGATACTATTCTGGGACGGTTCGGATTTAAGAAAGGCCTCCACATCCCACTGCCATTCACCAATAATTTTACTTGAGGCGGAAGGACCGCAGGATATCAGGAATAGAATGAGTACGGGTATTAAAAAAAGCGATTTATTGGTCAGTGGTTTTTTTCGGTTCATAATATTCTCCTTAATATAAATTGGTTTATCCAGATATACCGTAATAATTAATAATACACTGTTTATAAAAAATTGAACAGATATTGACGGAAATATCCTTTTTAAAACAGGTTATAGGCCGGTATACACCCGGATAATAATGCGGGATCAGTACTCCCGCATATAATGGAGCAATGATCAATCATTTGATTGTTAACAAAATATTGGATTTCCAACCAGGCCGGTTTTACCATAATCCGGCCCCTTTTAGATTAACCCCCAAAACCCGTCTTTCGTCTTCATTGACGAAAGACGGGCCCTTTTTTAAAGGTAACCCCGAAAAATTGCCCTATTGGATAATTTTCCGATAAGGAGGTTTTTCGGGGTTTTTTTATGGAAAGCGGTGAATAGGAGTATAAATGATCCTGCTTGACCTGACATTATCGTTAAATTATATTATGTCCGAGTGGATTTGAATATTAACATCCAGTCGTGGTTTTTAAGGGGGGTAAAATGAAAAAAGCAATAGTTTTCCTGGGGATGTGTTTGTTATCAGGTGTTTTAGCCTGGGGTAAAGAATCGAAGGGTGTGAGTGAAATAACCATACAAACCGGTACCGTTTTAAGTGAACTGAAGCCATATATAATAAACGGAGTCAATGTAAATAACGCGATGCAGATATTGACGATTAAAAAATATGTAGACAAACTCGGAACGGTAACCATCACCACGCCTGCCGGTAATTTAGGTGATGACAGGTTCCTGAGTGAAAAAGATCTTGATTTCTTCAAGACCCAACAGGAATATATAGGCAATCCGCACACGTTCATGCAGGTCCGGCTTTTTGAAGGAACTAAAGACGCTGCGGTAAACCAGTTAAAATACACCAGGAAAATCGGTTTGGATGTGAATGTTTGGACGATTGGTAATGAACCGGACCTCTATGCCTCCCACAGGGGGGATGCCTCATGGACAGCAGGCAGGTATTGCAGGGAGTTCAGGGAATACGTCAACGCGATGAAAGCGGTTGACCCCGGGCTAAAATTCGCCGGTCCCGTAACGAGTCAGCCCTATGATAACTGGATCAAGGAATTCATTTATGAATGCGGAGACATAGTGGATGTCCTGGCCTGGCATTGGTATCCTACGGACGGTAAGGGTAACGCCGAAGAAGCCCTGAAGACGGCTTCCCAAACAAAAAATATCATTCTTAAATATAAGGGTTGGCTTAAAGATCCCCGGACCAATCCCAAAGGATACAAGCGGCATATTCAGACCGGAATTACGGAATGGGCCATTCATTGGAATACGCCGTACTTGAAATTTTTAACCGATATGGTCGGCGTACTCTGGAGCGCCGAGGTTTTGGGTTATTACATGGAAACCGGGCTGGATTACTCGCATTACTTTTGTTTAAATCAATACGGCGGTCATGCCCTTTTTAACAAAATAAACAGGCCCAGGCTTCTTTATTATTTATTCGTCATGTATAAGGAGCATTCGGGAAAAGTCCTGCTTGGTTCACATTCCGGAAATGATCTTGTTAAAGTGGTGGCTACCCGGAAATCGGAAAAAAACCTGTCTGTTTTTCTCATAAATCAGGATCCGTCAAACGCAGTATCCGTCTCCGTAAAAGCGGAAGGTATGCCGAATGTAAGATCTGCAGAAGCTTTTGAATTGACGGATTCGATCAAATACGAGAAGGTTTCAAGTAAAAATGTTACCGTCGGAAAGAAAGGTGTTATGCTTGGTCTAAAACCGTATTCCGTAACTGTTGTGCTCTTAAATTTTTAGGAATAAATAATTCATTTTTTTGACTTTCGATTTTTTTTTAATTACAATTCATTGAAGGTAACTGGTAAAATTCACATTGGAATAATCATGAAAGGGCAGTAATATGAAGAATAAACCGGGTTTGAAGCTTAAAGTCAGGACGCAGATTATTATCTTGCTTTCGATCGTTGTTCTCATAGTTTTAATCGGGCTCGCGGTTACGACTATACTGAGCCTGGATTCAGGGAATAAATCCCGGTTATTGGTTTTAGTGATGGAACAAAAAAACATTGCCTTGAAGATGATATTCTGGAGCCGCAGCTATGCTGACGAATTGGCCCGCAATAGTCTTAACAAAGGCGATTTAAGGAGTATCAAGACGGATATCCAGGGTTTCTTCGATACTTATGACCGGAATATGAAGAACCTGTTCGGTGATAAATCGGAATCGGAAATGATAGGATTTTCGAATAAGGAAGTCAGCGATGCAATGGAGAACTGGAACAAGCAATGGAAAGCCCTCAAGTACGATATTGAACTGCTGATATCACTTGACTCGAGCGGACAGGTATTTAACGCGCTTGTTAGAAAACTGGGCCCGGCACGGGTTGAGATAATCGATGATTATGTGAACGAGGTTATAAAGTCCCTCCAGACGTATACGGACCGAAGTGTCGGTATGCTGGTGATAGGCTGTATCATAATGATATTGCTTGTCGTTATCATTTCCTTTCTGGCCATTATTCTTTCATGGCGAACCCTCAATCCCATCCACGACCTGGTCGTCCAGATAAATCAATTGTCCCGGAAGGACCTAACGGCGAGGGCTAACATCAAGGTGAAGCATGAAATTGGTGAAATAGCAGCGGCGTTGAATGAAATGGCGACCAGCTTTGATGAATTCATGGGCACGATTAAAAGAGATTCCATGGAGGGAAAACTGGCAAACGAGGAGATTGTCGCCTCCATCAATGAATCCGGGGCCGCCATCAATCAAATGATTGCCTCCATTGAAAGTATCAACCAGAACCTGGGCAAACATAAAAAGGTTGTTGAGGAAACTTCCCAATCCATCAAGCAGATGATTGATTTAACGGACCACATAAAGGAGGGAATGGACAGCCAGTCCAGCGCCATTACGGAAAGCTCGGCAAGCATAGAAGAAATGGTCGGATCAATAACATCGGTAAGTAAAAGCTCGGAAAAAGCGGAGAATGTCAGTAAACAGCTGGCGGAAATTGCCCGCAGCGGCGGTGAAAAAATCCAGAGGACGGTGAAGGCCATCCAGGAGATGCAGGAGGCCTCCACGAAAATCGCGGAAGCGATAGTGGGCATAGCACGAATCGCCGCCACGACAAACCTCCTGTCCATGAATGCCGCCATCGAGGCCGCCCATGCCGGCGATGCAGGCAAGGGCTTTGCCGTAGTGGCCGAGGAAATCAGGAAACTGGCCGCCGATTCCAGCCGTGAAGCCAAGACGATAAAACAGAACGTAAAGGAAACGATAGAGAAGGTCGAACACGGGACCACTCTTTCGGTAGAGGCCGGAAAGGCCTTTGATGAAATTATGGAAGACATCAAGGAGACGGTGAACATCATAACCGAAATATCGAGTGCCATGAACGAGCAGAAAACCGGCGCCCAGGAAATACTTAAATCGATGGAACACCTGGTCCGCCTCTCGAGTGACATCAAGGAGTCCCTGGTGAAGGAAACGGATGCAAGCCGCGTTGTTATGGAGGCAACAACCAAGCTTGACCATGTTGCCACGGAAATCCTCAATTACTCCACGGAACAGAAAAACGGGAGCATGGAAATCCAGACGGCCCTGCTCCAGCTGCAGACTTTGTCCGGAAAAATGGAAGAAATAATTGAAGGGTTTAATTCAAAGGTACAGGACTTCAATGTCACTGCTTGAAGGGTATCTTTAATATACGAATACCGTTTTTCCGAATTCCCGTTTGAAGTTTTCCATATTGATTTTATAAATATCAAAATCGGAAGCCCTGTTGTATACCAGGAAAACATACCTGTCCCGCTGGCATGTCAGGGTATAATAAAATCCAAAGAGGCATTCCGAATCGATTTTTTCAAACCTGTTGAGCTGTGCATCGTATTGATAAAACCATTTATGGTTTTCCACCTGGAAGGCAGGTTCCTTCTGCAGGGTATTTACGCCGTAGATCATGAATAAATGACCGTTGTAATCAAAAAAATGGTGGATATAATAATATTTTTCCTCCGGGGGAAACCGGACCTGTTTTATAATTTTACCTGTTTCCTTTTTGATGAAAAATACCTGAGGGTCCGTATTGACGTCATACCATCCCTCCGGCTCCCTGGGTTTTAAGAAATTATTTGAACCGACAATCAGCATGTCGTTGAAAAAGAAGAGGTTTCCCGTATGATCAACCGGTGTATCGAATATTTCCCGGTACTCAAAGGTTTCCAGGTCCAGACGGTATATTTTATAAAAAGGCCTGTTCGCTTCATCATATGTCAGGATATTGAAAAAACAGTACTTGTTTCCGTCGTAAACAATCTGTTCATACATTTTGGGAATGAAAATATTTTCCGTTATCACCGAATTGCTGCCCGTATCAAAAACGGTGATTCTGGCGTTTTGGTTATTTTCGATTTTACTGTGAAGGATAATTATATATCCCTGTAAGGTGACAAAGGGGGAGAGGAAGCCCGGCATTTCGCTTATATGTATGAATTCATCCGGTTTCCCGGTTTTTGAGGGAACGGCAAAAAGGGCATTTTTAAAGGCGATAAAAAAATAATACGCGTCAGCTTTCTGCGAATAGACGCCTATATCGTTGAACCAGCCATAGGCATTGTACAAGCAGGCTTTGCTGAAAATCCGGTCGTTTTCCCAATCCCATGCCACGGTAAAGAACGTCTGTTTATCCCCCGTGTTTATATCTCCGAAGTGCTCCTGGCCCCGGATGACAGGGGAAAGCAGGAGAATCGGCCGGTTTACCTTATCCAAAGAACGGGGGCTGCATTCCTGGAGGGCCCTTTTACCGCCGCACGATGCACAGAAAAAAAACAGATACATTAAAACAGCGGTTAAAACTATAACCTTTTTCAACTTCAATTCATGTTGCGGTTTGATATTAACTTGAAGACTCATTGCTTTTGGACGTTAATATAAAAAAAGAGTTTAGGGAAGGAGCTTGCTCATCCCCCAAACTCTTGTATTGCCTATTAATAGTTGTAGCTTCTGAAAACCAGTTTTGAATCACCGGATGTCATTAAATCCGCCGGTGTTACCCACCAGCAAATGCCCAGGCCGCCGTCTATATTGTATTTCGAGTTCACATAATTCCAGCTTCTCCAGACAAGCTGGGAACAATAAAACGCACTGGTAACGGTTTGATCAAACGGGAACCAGTTATACGGCCTGCCTATTTTGCTGCGGGCATAATTCTTGGCCTTGATTCTTTCGCTTTCCGTCGGATAGGTATATTTATAGTAAGAATTGAACCAGTCAAAAACGTAGATCTGGTTTCTCGGCGTGTAGAGGGACATGACCTTTTCCCGCGTTCCGTCCGCAACCGGAATTCTCCCAAGCCAGTAACCCAGGGGCTCGTAGCAGACGCCTTCAAATCCGTTTGCCCACGAATTAAGGTGATTGCCCCATGCCGCAACCGTGATGTACGAATTGTTTGTCCACAGGGGATTCCAGACCGAGGCTTCCGTTAACAGGGCGGCATGGCCTGAAATATTGATACTGCTGGTGCTGCTGCTGGAAGTGGCACTGCTCAAGTTGGTGAAGAAATTACCCCATCTATAATAGCTTTGAAGGTAAGCCAGTGATGTATCCCCGTACCCCCTTGTCTGAGGAGCATTTTCGTCGATTGCCGCATCGATGTCTTTTTTCGCGGCTTCCAGTTCCCAGGCTAATTGCCCGTTATAGGATTCGAGAAAACTGCTGATGCTGGCTGCACCCTTGGATTGTGTACTCAGGGAGGCTTCAATTGCATTGTTTTGTGCTTTTAAATATGGCAGTAATTCAGGGCTTTCATTGATCTTTTTTTTAAGATCTTCTTTTCTGGCTGTTTTCCAGTATTCCAGAAAATACTGTTTTTGCTCTTCCGAGAATTCGGAAAAAGAGACGGGATTACCGTTGGTGTCCTGGATATCCAGGCCGTTGAAATAATCCTGTGGCGCCTGGCTTGCGGCGCCGGTGGTTGTCGTTTCCGGTTGAATATCCTTGAACATATCATATACTTTCAGGAAATTTTCAACATATCTTTCCTCTTCCGTTATGCAGCCGTTTACGCCGTCCAGAGACGGTTCATTGAGTCCCATATCACAGCCAAACAGAATCAGGATGGAAAACAGGATAGAAATTACGGCTAGTACTTTATTCATTCCTTGTACCTCTTTTTTTGAAAATTTTCGATTTATATGATTTATACTTGGTTTATATGATAGCACGAAATTGGGAAAAAATCATCTGTAAAATAAAAGTTTTTATTCTTTTTTTTTTATAAAGGGATGTTATTTTGTGTTGTGTATTGCTAAATTGGAATTTTTAGACTTTTTTGGAAAAAAACTGAATCAGGAAAAGCCGGCAGGTCAATCCTCACCTGCTACCTGCCGTTCTTGATAAGTCTGGCGAAATCCGCTCCGAATTGCTTTCCTTTTTCCAGTTTTTCCCGGCTCAAACCGCCGGGGAATTCATACGACATATCCATGGTCCAGTTGAGCGGTTCAATGATTTTTTTCATCTCCGTCAAGGCTCCCTTGCTCCAGCCGTAACTGCCGAACATGGCCGCTTTCTTGTTGCGTATCCTTTTCAAGGCCGCCATCTGCAGCACTTCCGCCACGGGTGGGAAGAGACTCGTCTCGTAGGTGGGAGCTCCGACCATGACGCCCTGCTGCGTCCAGAGGTGCGGGAGGATGTAGCTGGAATGGGTCCTGGCCGCATCGAATATGCGTACCGGTACGCCTTGGCCCGTAATACCCTGCGCCACGGCGTTCATCATTTCTTCCGTATTCCCGTACATGGACCCATAGACAATCGTTATGCCCGCTTCCGCGGGACTGGTGGCGTACTCGGCCCATTTCCTGTACGCATCCACAATGAACTGCGGGTTTTTCCGCCAAACAAGGCCGTGTGACGGTGCGATGATTTTAATGTCGATGCCTTTTAGTTTCTCGATCGCGTTCAACACGGGACGGGTAAATTTAGAGACAATGTTGACAAAATACCTTAACGATTCATCCACGTAAAATGAAAAGTCTTCGTACTCGTCGTCAAATATGGAACCCCTGAACGCCCCGTAACCGCCGAACGCGTCGCAGGAAAAAAGGATTTTCTGGCTTGTTTCGTATGTTACGATGGTTTCAGGCCAATGAACAAAGGGCACCTGGAAAAATTGAAGGGTTTTTTTCCCTATTTTCAGTTCTTCCCCGTCTTTTACCACCCTGATATTTTCCGTTATCTGGTAATAATCCTCCAGCATTTTTACCGCCTTTTGCGAGGCAAGTATCGTGAGACCGGGCGCAATCCGCCTTAATGTGTGCAGGACACCGGTATGGTCCGGTTCCATGTGGTTAAGGACCACGTAGTCGATCTTTTTTATGTCGGTAACCTGGTTTATCTGGTCGAAATAATCGTCAGATTTCAATGATTTGGATAGGTCTATGATGACATTCTTTTCATCCGTTAAAAGGTAGGAATTGTAGGAAACCCCTTCCTTCGTTATGGGCCACATGCCCTCGAATAAATCCGTCGTCCTGTCGTTCACTCCTATCCAGTAGATATCCGGTCGTACGTTTATGGCTGGCATTGAAACCTCCCTTTTTAGTCAGAATGATAAATTTTTTTTATCCCGTCAATACTCTTTCCCTTGATCGGGTTTTTTTATTAAATTTCTTTACCATTGCAGTCGGATAAGTGCTAATGGGCAGAAAACCGGAATGATGATCCGGTGATTTTAGGGAGGTTTTATGCGTTTACATATTTTTTTCGTACTCTTAATAGTTATTCTGAGCTTAAATATAACTGCCTGTGCCAAAGGGTCTCCGGACAGTTCCTTCAAGGCCTCGGAGAGCGATCCTTTGGTTGATGGAATTTTAAAAGAAGGCGAATACGGATATTCGCAGGAAATCACCGCGGTCGGCATCACGGTCAGCCTTTCCAGAAACAAGGATAAGGCCTGGATTGGTCTGGAAAGCGCTTCCACGGGATGGATTGCCATTGGCTTCAACAGTACCGTGATGAATGATGCACACATCCTGATCGGCTATGTGACGGATGGCGCAGTTCATTTTAAAGAGCAGGTTGGCGTGGATCACAGGCATGTGGACCCAAAAAATAATGTTTTAACCAAGTACGGCATGTCGGAAAAGGACGGCAAGACAACCCTGGAAGCGGAATTACCCCTCACAGCTTTGATGAATCCGGGACAAACAAGCCTGAACCTCATCGTTGCCATAGGGTCTCCGGATGATTTTGCCTCACGACATACATTCAGGAAGAGCCTGTCGGTGAAGGTCGAATAACTGCCGCGGATGGCCGCGGATGAAGAGCAAAATTCCGCAGATTCTCCAAATGAGTGACCGGCTGTGCTGTCACGTAGGGTGATGGCAGGCCCGGTTTTTTAATAACTAAAACCGATTCCGAGTGGGTGGATGGTTCGGGAAACATCATTTGTGTTGCCAATGGAGCGTATGCCGAAGCATTGATTATTTATGAACATACGTACTGAATGAATTGAGGGGTATTTTTCATACCCCGTACCCAACTTCTCTTAACTCACGTTTTTCCCGCTTTTTTCCCGAATTACTTGAAACGGGAGACAGGTTCTCCTATATTATACCTGTGTAAAGCGCGGGATTCGGTCCCGGAGGTTCAGGGAAATCCTCCAATCGTATTTTCGCCGCTTAAGAGAATTTTTCAGATCGGAAGATATCAGGTATAGGGGAGGCTTCATGCCCGTTATTGATAAAATCGCCCGTGTTTCCGCTTCCAGCGAGCGGAAAAATCACGAGGCAGTGTACGTGATTGATGCGGACAGGGAATTGCGCTGGGAATCCGATTGGCAGGATGGAGAATGGCTCCTGTTTGAATTTTCCCAAATGGTTCATTTAAGCGGCATGGAAATTCAATGGGAAAGGGCCGCCGCACTGAAGTACAGGATTTCCGTTTCGCCTGACGGTGTTAAGTGGTCGAAGGCGGCGGAGGTGACGGACGGTTATGAAGAAGATATCAGGAGGATCAATTTTGACCGCCCGGTTGACTGCCGTTACCTCAAGGTGGAATGCCTGGAGCGGGCCACGGAATGGGGATTTTCCATCATTCGGATTGGTTTTAATAACAGGAAACCCTACAGAATCAGGAAAGAGAAGAAAACGGCCGGCAGGCGGCCTGTTGAAAGCCGGGGACGATTTTTCACATTGCAGGAAAAAAACGGCGTGTATTGGTTTCGTTCACCTGACGGAGGACGGTTTCTTTCCAGGGGAATTAATTCCGTCTCGAATGCGGATGGTGCCGCCAGGCCGGATCAGCCCAGTTATAATGTCATATCGCGGTACAACAACATCAGGGAATGGGCCGTCTCCACAATCAGGCGAATGAGAAAATGGGGTTTCAATACGGTGGGGAGCTGGTCCGACATTGCCATTCATAATTTCAACATGCCTTTCACGGTGCTCATCACCGTCCCTGGCGTACACGAAAAAAAAATGACCGATATTTTTAATCCCGGGTTTGAAACCATGATCGCGGAAGCCTGTATAAGCCAGTTGGATCGGTACAGGAACGCCAGATACCTGCTGGGGTATTTCATTGAGAATGAACTGGCCTGGTACGGGGATTTCCCATGGTACACGGGGCACGCTTCCACCCTGTTATGGGAATATATGAAGCTCCCCGCCGGAAGCTGCGGCAAAAAAAGAGTCATTGATTTTTTCCGGGACCTTTACAAGGGGGATGTGAATGGTTTCAACCGGGTTTGGGAGCCTGGTCTTGAGGATTTTTCCGGCCTTCTTGACATTACGGAATTGCATGCGAAACAGGATGCGGTTTATCAGGATTTGAACCGTTTTGCGGGATACGTGGCGGAAAGGTATTTCTCCGTGATAGTGAAGCAAATCCGGGAATGCGATCCGAATCATCTCATACTTGGCTGCCGGTTTGCCGACAACGCACCGGACCCGGTTTTCATTGCCTGCGGCAGGCATTGCGACGTCATTTCCCTGAACTGCTATCATCCGGACATCAACCTGTTCGGCAGGATCCGCAAGCTAACGAATAGGCCGATTCTTGTCACCGAATTTTCCCTGCGTGCAATGGAAAATTCAAGCGGGAACAGGAACAGCAAGGGGGCCAAGGTGACGGTACCGACACAGAATGACCGTGCCGCCGGGTTTATAAAATACGTTTCGCGTATCCTTGGCATTCCTTATGTTTTGGGATATCACTGGTTCCAGTATTTTGACCAGTCTCCTTCCGGCAGATTCTTTGACGGGGAGGACAGCAATTTCGGTATTCTTGATATCCACGACAGGGAATATTCGCCTCTTGTCCGTGCCATGAAGCGTATGAACTCCAGGGCGGAGTCGATTCATGCAAAATGCCGCAAATAGCCTTCACAGTGCTATCGTAGTCAATTTTTCTTGCTTTTTTGGAATAACCGTTATACAATAAAAACAAGGTTATAAAGGGGAAAAAAACATGCAAAAAATAACCTTAAATTTATATTTTATGTCTCTTGATAAATATGTTGGTTGATTTTTAAGTTAAACTAACATATTTTTTATGAAAATTGGGTATTTATTAGAATTTTTATACCAGTTTTCACATTAAAATAATAGAAGGGAGGTATTTATAAAAATTTAAAACTAAAATTCACCGTATTAAAAAAATACCGGTGAAAATGGAAAAAAACATTTGGAAGGAGAAAAAAATGTTCAAAAGGATAAAATGTAAATCTTTAAAATGGTTTGTTTTAGCCGCAATCATGCTGATTGTTTTTCCGGCATTGTTGAACGCGGCTGAATGGGCTCCCTACACTTACTACAGCAGGGGTACGGTGGTAACCTACCAGGGCCCGACTTACACTTGCCGGCAGTCCCACACCTCGTTGCCCGGGTGGGAACCCCCCAACGTGCCGGCACTCTGGCTTTCCGGCGGCAGCAGCGGAACGGTCGCCACATCCACACCGACACCCGGAACCAATGCGACGGCTACACCCTCAAACACACCGGCTTCGGGAAACGGTGCTGTATTTTATCAGCACATTAATTACGGTGGGACGGCCACTCAGCCCATTCCTCCCGGAAATTATACTTTAAGCCAGCTTTACAATTATGGTTTTGTCAATGATTGGGCCTCTTCGTGCAGAACAGGGGGATACACGGTAGTCATGTATGAGCACGACAACTTTACCGGCACTGCGTGGATCCTGAGCCGCGACGAATCCTGGTTCGGCAACTTGAGCCCGAATGCCAATGACCTCGTCTCTTCGGTGATCATCCAGACCGGCACCGTGACTTTCACGCCCACACCGACTCCCAACCAGGGAACCTCGGGCGCGTTATGGGCGGATGAATTCAACGGTTCGGGTTTGCCCGCATGGAATTTTGACCTTGGCGGCGGCGGCTGGGGTAATGCCGAACTTGAAACATATACCAACAGCACGGCAAACTGTAACCAGTCAGGCGGTGTTCTGAATATCACGGCATTGAACAACGGCGGCTATACGTCCGCAAGAATCAAAAGTCCGTATAACCGGACATACGGCCGGATTGAAGGCCGTATAAAAGTGCCGATGGGGCAGGGACTCTGGCCCGCATTCTGGATGCTGGGCACGAACATCGGCAGCGTTGGCTGGCCGGCATGCGGCGAAATTGACATCATGGAACATATAAACAGTGAAGGTGCCATATACGGAACAATGCACTGGGATACCGGCGGATACGCCTCTTACGGCGGGTCGGTCGGCTGTGCTCCGCAGAACTGGAATACATATTCCATTCTCTGGGATTCTTCAGCTATCAGGTGGTACATAAACGGCGCCCAGTACTGGGAAGGAAACATCGCGGGCAATATCAATGGCACGGAGGAATTCCACAGGAATTTCTTCATCATACTGAACCTGGCTGTCGGCGGGAACTGGCCCGGCTCACCCAATTCTTCGACCGCTTTCCCGGCCGTATACCAGATCGACTGGGTGAGGTGGTACGCGCAATAAGAATTTTTAAAAGGAAATGACTGATTTTTAATGATACAGGGCTGTCTGAGCACTAACTTGGGCAGCCCTTTATACTATCATCCCTTGAATTCTTTTTTTATATTGACGACATTATAGTGTACGGCGCTTTTTCATCGGCTGGAACAGTGCCCGGAAAGGAAAAAGTAGGGTGCGTTTATTGGAGTATGGTTATTCACTCATACATGAACATATTCTCGTCGATTTTATTGGCGCCAGGCGTTACAGCCCCGCCCGTTGGAACCGGGTCGAGGTAGTGAAAAAGGTTTTGCCTTACCTTCTGAAACTCAGGGCAACCGGCTGCAGGACTTTTTTTGATTGCACACCTAAATACCTGGGCCGTGATCCCGGTCTGCTCATGGAATTGTCGGAAAAAAGCGGACTGCGGATCATTACAAACACGGGTTATTACGGCGGATCGGACAATAAATATCTGCCCGAACACGCCTTTACCGAATCGGCTGATGAACTTGCGGACCGCTGGGTGGACGAATGGGAAAATGGAATTGAAAATTCCGGCATGAAACCCGGCTTCATTAAAACAAGCGTGAATGACGGGCCATTGACCCCCATTTCCCAGAAGCTTGTCACGGCGGCGGCCCGTACGCATTTAAGGACGGGACTTGCCATCGTATCGCATACCGGACCCGCCACGCCAGCCCTGGAAACGATTGATATTCTTCAGATGGAAAATGTCAGGCCCAGCGCTTTTATATGGGCCCACGCGCAGGTGGAAAAGAACTGGTATTTTTATGTAATTGCGGCGAAACTGGGTGCCTGGGTCAGCCTTGACGGCGTGAGCGGTAAAAATCTTGCGGAATATGTTGAAATGCTGGAATACCTGAAAAAGCAGGACTGCCTGGACCGTGTTTTGTTATCCCATGACGCGGGCTGGTATGACCCGGCACAACCGGGCGGCGGAGATTTCAGGGATTTTACCGCGTTATTCGATGAGCTGATCCCATTGCTTGAAAAAAAAGGTTTTTCCGATACCGAGCTTGAACGGATCATCCGGCTCAATCCCGTACTGGCTTTCGGCCCGGTCGCGGATGTACGCAAGAGGATACCAGCATCTCGTCAAAGGCATTCATACGTTACTCCCTGATCTATTGCCCCGGAGTGCAAATTCCATCAGATTCTTTGGGTAAGTTAGCATTAATATGACCATTTCCAACCTTGACTCTTTTTAACTCCATGTATAAATTTACGCTTACGAAAGGAGCTTGATGTTTTGAATTTCAATGTCTCCGTTTCACTACTGGTCGTTCTGGCCATCGGCAATTTTTTTCTTAGCTGGCTTTGGTACTCTCACGTATTGTTTGCAATACCGCGGATTATTCTGTCCGTCAGGTTTTGATGGCCTGGTTTTTTATACAGGAGGTAAGTCATGAAAACGACTGAAAAGACTAAAATTACGGTTAGAACTTCGGTGCAGGCACCGGTCAGGACCGTCTGGAAGCTTTGGACTTCTCCGGAGCATATAATACACTGGAACAGGGCATCGGAGGACTGGTGTTCTCCTGCCGCGGAAAACGATTTGCGGCCCGGCGGAAAATTCAAAATCAGGATGGAAGAATGTGAAGGGAAGGCCGGTTTTGATTTTACCGGGGTGTATGATGATGTAAAGCCGAAGCAAACTATCGCCTATACTATCGATGACGGCAGGAAGGTAAGAATAGCTTTTTCCGAAAGTATTGCCGGTACAAAGATAACCGAGACTTTCGAGGCGGAGGACGAGAATCCCGTGGATTTACAGCGGGACGGGTGGCAGGCGATACTGGACAATTTTAAACGTTACGCAGAGGCTTCAGATAGCCGCGGATAACAAGCGGATTCCTTCGCACGATCCAGCGCCCGCGGATTCTTGGTATTTGAAACTGTCGGTGTTGCCGGAAAAACAATAAGTTTTCTTTTTTAGTTATGAACAGCTGCGCTGTCTGGTGAAGTGGCACTTGAAGATACTTCATTGGTTTGATATTCTGATTACAGGAGGAATGTCATGAAGAAAATTCGCATACCGAATACGGATATCGACGCGTCCCGGCTTGCATTGGGGTGCATGGGGCTGGGAGGCGGGTGGAATGACCCGGATTACACGGACGTCCACGTAAAGCAGATGAGGGCTTTCCTTGATACGGCGGAAGAGATCGGGGCCAATTTTTTCGATCATGCTGACATTTACACGAAGGGAAAGGCGGAAAGGGTGTTCGGGCAGGTGATGAAGGAACGGCCGTCGCTCAGGGATAAAATTTTTCTTCAATCCAAATGCGGCATTTTATTTGCCGATGATCCTCAAGGGTCGCCGCACAGGTTTGATTTCAGCGCGGACCATATCCGGAAGAGTGTTGACGGTATTCTCGGAAGACTCTGTGCGGATCATCTGGATATCCTTCTCCTCCACCGGCCCGACATACTGTGGGAAGGCGAGGAGATTGCCGGAGTGTTCCGGGAACTGAAAAAGGCGGGTAAAGTCCGGTATTTCGGTGTAAGCAACCAGAACAGGTTCCAGATGGAATATCTGCAAAATTTTCTGGATGACCCGCTGACCGTCAACCAGCTGGAGATGAACCTTCTCCATCAAGGCTTTGCCGAGGTCGGGATAAGTTTCAACCAGTATCCCGCCGTTTATCCGAACGGCTGGGAAGGAGTGATCGAATACTGCCGGCTTAAAGGCGTTCTCCTCCAGGCCTGGAGTCCGCTTGCCCGGGGCGCTCTTACGGGGGCGGATTCAGGCAAGCTGTACAGGAATGTCAGGAAAACTGCGATACTCGTTAAAAAGATGGCAAAAGAAAAGGGCGTCAGCAGTGAGGCGATTGTGCTGGCCTGGCTTTTACGGCACCCGGCCGGCATCCAGCCCGTTCTCGGGACCACGCGGTCTGAGAGGCTGAAGGCCTGTGCGCAGGCGGACGGTATCGAACTTTCCCGGGAAGAATGGTATGCATTGTTTGTCGCGGCGAGGGGGGTGGACGTCCCCTGACCGCTGATGGCCGCGGATAAAGAGTGGATACCTGCACACGGGCCTGCGCGCCGCGGATTCTTAGCTGGTTTTGCATAGTAACGGATCAAAGCTTTAAAACTCTTTTAAAAACAGTTTCATATCCAACCAACATTTGGGCCAAAGAAAATTGTTTTACCCTGTTTTTGCCATTTTTAATATATTTTAAACGTTTCGTTTTATTTATTAAAAGCGATTCGATTGCATTACTCAAACCATAAATATCCGATGGAGGTACCAGAAATCCAGTCGAATCATGTGTGATAATTTCTGCGGGTCCATATGGGCAATCAGTTGCGATGATTGGTGTCCTGCAAACCATCGCTTCCAGGAGAACATTTCCAAACCCCTCATGCATGGAAGATAAGACAAATAGGTCAGACCGGGCAATCACGGGATATGGATTCGGTATAAATCCCGGCAAGAAAATCCTTTTAGCCATACCTCTTTCATTAATTTGCCCTATTAATTGCTTTCTTTTTGTTCCTTCTCCCAGAATTAACAAAATTGCATCAAGCTTATCTGCAACTTTACTGAAAGCATCTATTAAAAAATTGAAGCCTTTCTGATATTCCAACCGTCCGCAGGCCGTTATAGTATAGGATGACTCATGGGAATGTAGTGAAATATTAATTTTACCGGCAGAAAGTTTTTTAACCTGTTCTATATTTATTCCATTATACACAACAGAGATTTTTTGAGCATTCAAACCAAAAATACGGATTAGTGACTTTCTAATTCCTTCTGATATGACAATGATATGTGTTGCCAAGGGATAAAAATATTTTAATAATTTTCCTTTAATCCATTTGTGCCGCTCGGAATGTAAAACTATTTCAGGATTATTTCGAACACTAATAATAAGTTTATAAGCCGGCTTTATTAACCATGTGGTAATTAAAGTCAATATATTGGCAACAAGCATAAAACTTATTACAATATCAGGATTTAATAACGGAAAAACCCGGAAAGCAAGTTTATAAATCATTTTGAAATAACTGAATTTACCTTTGCGCTGAAGGCAGACAGTTGTAATGTCCGCGGGTATTTCATTATAATAAATTCCTTTTTTTTCAAATAATACCAGTTGAATCTGGTATTTGCTGCGATTTAACTTCTGTAAAAGGTGCAGTACCATTTTTTCTGCCCCCCCGCCGCCCATATTCGGGATGATAATGCACAGTTTTTTTTTGTTCATGCTATTCATCGTTTATAGTGTTTCCATTTTTTTCCGATTTACCTGCACAGGCAAAAAAGCGGGGTTCAAAAATCATATTTTGTTTCCACATTCCCCTTCCGGTTCCGCTTTCAATCGTTAAGAACACCCTTAAAATTAAAGTCATCAGTTTCCAGAGTATTTTTCGAAATGCACTCTTAATATCATGCACAACGGGCTTTTCACCAAATAACCTTATATCTCTGAATTTACACACACGTAAAATTTGCGCAAGGCTCTGTGGTGTATATCCGGTAATGTGGGTGAATTCATTTTGTAAGCGTCCGAATCCGAACAGGGACATGGCATTTAGGGTAGATATTAAAATCTTGCCTCCTGGTAATAAAGCAGCATGTATCAGATCTAAAAGTTTCAGTGCTTCATCCTTTGTTAGATGTTCAATAAAATCATTGGCAATTATAAAATCATATTCCTGCTGATGATCCGGTAAAAAACTGTAAACATCAGCCTTAAAACAGCCTTTAATTCCGAATGCTTTGCATTGATCAAGCATCTCGTCACTTATGTCTATCCCCTGGTAATTAGTATAACCTTCCTGCTGTAAAAAATACAGAAAATGCCCTGATCCACAGGCAAGGTCGATAATATGGCTTGTCCTGGATTCGGGAAGAATGTTTTTAATATGATTTTTCGTAATTTTTGCATAAAATGAATAAATTTTTTGTTGTTCAGAATGTGTATACTTCCATTTAGTGGAAAAAAATGATTCATAACAACGTATTCGAAAATCATTTTTCATGTATAAACTCTCCCTTTTTTAACTTTTTGTAATATAGATAAAATCCAATAATGTATGAAAGACAATTAATTACACGGATAAGACTTGTTGAATATGATAATCCGGGTAAACCAAACGGAGACATTAAAATATAATTAAAAACTATGTTTAGCAGAAATGTTATACTTGACAGGAGCATAATAAGTAAGGTTTGTTTTATGGCTATTAAAGCAAACCCGTATACTTGTGAAATCAAGTATGGAAAAAGCCCAATAAAATAACCTATAAAAACATTCTGAATATCCGTGATGATCCCGACAGGGAGTTTGGCGATGGAAAATATAAAGGAAATAAGCGGACGATATATCAATAATCCGATAAACACGATGGAACTAACTATAATACTGACGTATTTCACAACTTTATGGATAAAGACTAAAAACTTTTCTCTATTTTCCAGGTAGAGTTTTCTGCTGATATATGGTAATAATGTCACCAGGAATCCGGATGTAAGCAGGAGAACGGGAATAATATAAATTCTGTCTGCATAATATAATATTGATAAACTCCCTTCCCCTTTCCAGGATGCCATAACTTTATCCACAAGGGGATTCATGCCAAACAATACCATGGCAATTATCTGGTATAACCCTTGCCTTAAGAAATCAACAAGACGCTTGTCGAGTTTAAATGACAGACGAAATTTTATTATTCGTTTCTTTATCAGTACAAGAAATAAAATAAGGACACGTGAGAACTCTCCAGTCACATATCCAACGATAATAGCGTGTATCCCCAGATAATCTTTAGTTAATACTATCACAAGGATAATTATGATTGAACGGATGAATGGAGATAAAGCTGACAAGCTAAACTTCTTTAATGAATTTAATACTCCATCAAAAATATTAGAACAAATTAGAAAGAATATCACCGGTACCATTTCAATTATAAACATAGTTATACTGTTTAGGTCACTCTCATTGAAATTCGAAACAAGCTGTAGTATGCTTTTAATAAAAACAACCACGATCACGAATAAAAGCACGAAAAAAAGACTGTTGATCAAAAGAATTGAACTGGTGAACAAACCGATATCTTTTTTTAAACTATTTAGCTCTACTAAGTAGGGCACTATAACTTTTAACATCGTAGTACCAAAAATATTAGATATGAAAAGAATAATACTGTATGACAGAAAAAAAGAATCAACCGTATTGGAAACTCCGAACCAGGTGGCTATGAATAATGGAACCAGAATACCTGCTGATTTTCCGAGCACTGAAAGGATAGAAGTACTCAAAGTATCTTTTATAAAAGGACGTTGTAAGAAATTTTTAAGCCTGTTGATTATTACCAACCGAACCACCCCTTAAAAAATATCAATAATACTTTAAGTAAACCAGTATATTCATCCTTGTCAAGGTCGGGCATTTATTTTAAAAACTTGTTTATATGCAATTTCCTGGCAAACTCGTATAATTTTTTTTCAAATGGAAGCTTAAAGAAAAATGCCTTACACCTTGCTTCAGCAATTTTACGGATAATCCAGGTTAGTAAAGAAAACCGGGTTTTTTTATACATAATTTTGATGTAGAAAATCATATTATTCAGATATTTTATCGGATATTGTATCCATGGATATAAATGGATATCCTTTGGATTCAGGTCCGATTCTATATACACACTCGATGCCCAATCCTCCAAGGATGCAGGTTCCTTCAAGCCTGACTGTAAACACCGTAAATAAAGTTCAGATCCGGGATAAGGTCGGTATATCTGAGGTCCTAATATGATAAAA
>JAFGKU010000077.1 GCA_016928415.1 Spirochaetales bacterium | reverse complement strand
TGGTTGCCATATTCATATCCGGGTCGGCATCAATCACAAATACCTTCTGTGAATCTTCCGATAAAATCCTGGCGATCATTCCGCTCAACGTGGATTTACCGGCGCCTCCTTTTCCCGTGACGGCTAATTTCAACCGTATTTTCTCCTATAAAAAACACATACTTTAATTATAATAAAATCTGACAAAAAAAGTAAGATATATTACATTATTTTACAAAATTTATCATATTATGGTTTGGGTAAAATATCAAGGACAATTTTTTCAATATATCAGATATCGGTTTAAATCGAAACTCTACTAAAAGAATGAGTAAAGTAGTGTTTTATCGGCACCGCTATAATATTCCAGTAAACAGTATTTTTCATGAAGATAGGGCTTGCAGTGGAATAGAACATGATTTATCATTAAAGCAAATTTGAAAAACTTCCTTTAATATGCAGGTAGTATTTGTATGAAAATTCTGATACCGGAGGTTTCTCAATGGCGCATTCAATTAAAAAGGGTGAAGGAGTATTCAACCATGAATAACAATGGTCAAGGTACGGTACTGGTTGCAGGCGGAGGAATTGGAGGGATACAGGCCTCCCTGGATTTAGCCAATGCAGGATTCAAAGTCATCCTGGTGGAAAAATCCCCCAGCATCGGTGGCATCATGGCGCAACTGGACAAGACCTTTCCCACCAATGACTGCTCAATGTGCATCATGTCGCCCAAACTGGTTGACTGTGCCCGGCACCTGAATATTAACCTGATAACCTGTTCCGAGATAGAGCAAATCTCGGGAAATCCCGGTCATTTCACCGTCAAGGTGAACCGTAAAAGCCGCTATATCGATGAAACAAAATGTACCGGCTGCGGCGAATGCGTCAAGGAATGCCCTGTCGAAATTCCGAACGAGTTCGATGACGGGTTGTCCATGCGTAAAGCGATTTTCAGGCCGTTCCCCCAGGCGGCCCCTAACGCTTTTGTTATCGATAAAAGGGGAGAACCTCCCTGCAGGAACGCCTGTCCGGCGGGCTGCAATGTCCAGGGATATATCGCCCTGATACAAAAACGCAAGTTCAAGGAAGCATTGGAATTGATAAGGGAAACCATTCCCATCCCAGCCATCTGCGGCCGAATCTGCGGCCACCTCTGCGAGCAGGGCTGTAACCGGAAATATATAGACGATCCCCTTCAAATCAGGCTGCTGAAACGTTTTGTCACCGATTACGAGATGTCGCATAAAGAAAAACCCGTGAAAATAAAGCCCACGGCAAAAAGTAAAAAAAGGGGGAAAGTCGCCATCATCGGGTCCGGTCCGGCCGGTATCACGGCGGCCTATGACCTCTGTAAAATGGGATATCAACCCATTGTTTTCGAAGCATTAGGCAAGCCCGGCGGCATGCTGCGTGTCGGCATACCCAAATACCGGCTGCCGGACGACATTATAGATTATGAAATAGATATCATCAGGCAAATGGGTGTGGAAATCAGGACAAACACGCCCGTAGGCGCCGATTTGACGATCAAGGACCTGTTCAATAAGGGTTTCGAGGCTGTATTCATCGCCATCGGGACGCATAAAAGCAGGCGAATGGAAATAGAAGGCGAGGACCTTCCTGGCGTACACCCAGGCATGGTTTTCTTAAGGAATGTTTCACAGGGCAAGCCGACGGGTTATGTAAAAGGGAAAACGGTAGTCGTAATTGGCGGCGGAAATACGGCCATAGATGCCGTTAGGACGGCAAGCCGGCTTGGCGCAAAGGAGGCGTTCATTGTCTACAGGAGGTCACGCGATGAAATGCCTGTCAGCCCGGAAGAACTGAATGACGCCGAAGCGGAAGGCATTAAAATTCATTTTCTTTTATCTCCCGTTAAAATTTGCGAAACAAACGGGAAGGTTTCGCAAATCATCTGCAATCAAATGATCCTGGGCGCCGTCGATTCTTCAGGGCGCCGCCGCCCCGTTCCCGTTGAAGGAAAAACCGTGACTTTTGACGTGGATATCGTCATACCGGCTATCGGCCAGGAGGCGGATTACAGCCAGCTCAAGGAAGCGGACGAACTCCTGCTTACCAAGAAAGGTTTCCTTGCCGTCGACCCGGTGACCCTCGAAACGAACCTTCCCGGCATATTCGCCGGCGGCGATGTTGCCGGAGCAGGCGCTCTGGCCATCCATTCGGTGGGGCACGGGCATGAAGCGGCCATATCCATCGACAGGTACATAAAAGGCGAGGATATGCGGAAGGGGCGTAAAAAAGTCATCCTGGAGCCCACGCCGCTGCCGTCAAGGGACGTGGTGAAAAAATACAGGATTGCATCGCCCAAAATAGCGGTGAAACAAAGGATGACGAATTTCAATGAGGTTGAAACGGGTTTCTCCGAGGAACAGGCCGTGGAAGAAGCGGAACGGTGCTTAAGCTGCGGCACCTGCTCGGAATGCCTCCAATGCGTGACGGTCTGCAAGGCCGACGCCATCAATCACAATTCGAAGGACGAAGAGCTGACGTTCCAGGTCGGTTCGGTTATCGTTTCCCCCGGCTGCGACAGGACGGACCTTACCGGCATGTACCAGCTGGGATTCGGCAAGTATCCCGACGTGGTGACGGCACTCCAGTTTGAACGCATCCTGTCCGCCTCGGGCCCTTACGGCGGACATATAAAACGGCCGTCCGACGGTAAAACACCGGCGAAAATCGCGTTTATCCAATGCGCCGGTTCCAGGGACACGACGCTTAAGACCGAGCATTGTTCATCTGTATGCTGCATGTACGCCATGAAGGAAGCGGTAATAGCCAAGGAGCATGAGCAGGGGCTTGAGGCAACATTGTTTTACATGGACATCAGGGCGCAGGGCAAGGGATTCGACGCCTACTACGAACGGGCCAAAAACGAATACAAGGTCCGTTTCAAACGTTCCCGCGTTTCGGAGGTTACCCGCGACGAAAACTCCGGGCAGCTGACAATTCACTATGAAAGTGAAAACGGGGAAACGAGCAAGGAAGACTTTGACATGGTTATCCTGTCGCAGGGCTTCCAGGGAAAGGGCCGGCTTGATGATTTCAGCAGGAAAACGGGACTGCCCCTGAACAGCTTCGGATTCATCGCCACGGACCCGTTCATGCAGATAGAGACGCGCTACCCGGGTATATTCATCCTCGGTCCGGCACAGGAGCCCAAGGATATTCCGGAAACCGTCATCCAGGCCAGTGCCGCCGCATCGGCGGCAGCCGAAGTACTGGCGCCCTTCCGTTTCTCCGAGGTAAGTGAAAAAAGCTACCCGGAAGAGCGGGACACAAGCGCTGAGCCGGTCAGAATCGGTGTTTTTGTCTGCAACTGCGGCATAAACATTGGAGGCATAGTCGACGTACCAAATGTTTCCGACTATGCAAAATCTCTGGAAGGAGTCGTTCACGCCGAATCGAATCTATACACCTGCTCACAGGACACGCAGGACCATATAAAGGAAATGATAAAAACCCACGGACTGAACCGTGTCGTTGTCGCTTCCTGTTCGCCGAGGACCCATGAACCATTGTTCCAGGAGACAATCCGCGAAGCGGGACTGAACAGGAACCTCTTCATCATGGCCAATATCCGCGACCAATGTTCGTGGATCCACAGGGACTTCCCTGAAATGGCCACGGAAAAATCCAAGGATCTCATACGCATGGCGGTTGCCAAGGTAAGGCTAATGGAGGCCCTGCCCGTCATCCCATTGAAGGTGACTCAAAAGGCGCTCGTTATCGGCGGAGGCGCAGCCGGCATGTCAGCCGCCCTGTCGCTGGCCAACCAGGACCTGAGCGTTGACCTGGTGGAAAAGGAAAAAACCCTGGGCGGGAACCTGAACAAGTTGACCCATGTTCTCCAGGAAGGCAGCACGGATCAGCTGCTGAAATCGTTGAGCGACCAGGTGATGAACCATCCGAAAATAAACGTGCATCTCGGGTCAGGCATCAAGAGCGTCGACGGCTTTATCGGAAACTATAAAACCACGATAGCGGTTAACGGCAATGGCGGCGGCAGCGAGATAGACCACGGCGTAACGATCATCGCCACCGGGGCAAACGAATCCGTACCGACCGAATATTCCTACGGCAAGGACAAGCGGATAAAAACGGGGCTGGAATTCGAAAACTTTCTAAATCAAAGTCCGGCCGGAGAATTACCTGACAAGGTCGTCTTCATCCAATGTGTCGGTTCAAGGGACGAGGAACACATGTACTGCTCGCGCGTCTGCTGCACCGAAACGATCAAAAACGCCCTCACATTAAAGGCGAAAAAACCGTCCGCCGAAATTTACGTTCTCTGCCGCGACATGCGGACATACGGTTTTTCCGAAATTTACTACAAAAAGGCAAGGGATGCCGGTGTTATCTTTGCACGGTACGACCTGGATTCCAAACCGGTCCTGGCAACAGGCAAGAACGGTTTAAACATTAAAATCCGGGACACTTCAATGAATCAGTCTCTCGCCATTCCGGCCGACATGGTCGTACTGGCAGCCAGGATTGATCCCGCACCGGGCAATGAAATCCTTTCCCAGCATTTTAAAGTACCACTCAACCAGGACGGTTTCTTCCTGGAAGCACACGTGAAACTCAGGCCCGTGGACTTTGCCACCGAGGGCGTGTTCCTGGCCGGGATGGCCCACACACCCAAGAACATCCAGGAAAGCCTGGCAAACGGCAGGGCGGCCGCCGCACGCGCCGCCACGATCATCAGCCGGGACACGTACATGGCCGAGGCGACTATCGCCGCCGTAAACGAGGACATCTGCGACGGCTGCGGCGTCTGCGTTGGCGTCTGCGAATACAAGGCCCTGGAAATCAGGGAACTCCCCGACGGCAAGCGGACCGTGGAACTGAAGGAAGCGGTATGCAAGGGCTGCGGCTGCTGCGTTGCGGCCTGCCCGAGCGGCGCCATGGAGCAGAAGGGGTTCAAGAACGAACAGGTGTTCGCCGAGATTGATGCGGCGCTGATGTAAGATTTAAGAAGAGGAAACCACAGAATACACTGATTTCGCAGATTGACCGGGCTCGCCGCTGTAATGGAAAGAAGATAAACCACCGAATCAAAATCGCTTCAGCGATTAGGGCCCTGTGCGGAAGCACGCCGCTTGACACCGAATTCGAGTGGACCTTTGTAAGGAAAAAACTGAAAAAATCAAATTTTTGACTCCGCGTTCTCTGCTCAACCTCTGCGGCCTCAGCGTTTTTCCCCTCCTCCTTTATTCACAAGGATATACGATTTGCTATCCAACCGGAAGTTTTTTAGAAGTTTTTATACCAAAAATGATTTTAGCCAAACAGAGGTTCGTTTATTCCACCTGAAAATTTAATCAACGGTAGAGTAGAGCCAGGCTGTTCGATCCTTGTCGAGCCTTGGGTTTGTGTTAACTCCCGCAAGCGAAAGGTCCTCCATTTTTGG
>JAFGKU010000076.1 GCA_016928415.1 Spirochaetales bacterium | reverse complement strand
TTTATCACCCTTCGGTCCTACGGGTCCTATTGGGCCAGTTTCACCTTTTGCTCCTGTCGGACCGATGGGTCCGATCGGACCAACTTCACCCTGGTCACCTTTGTCACCCTGAGGGCCTACAGGTCCAATCTCACCTTGATCGCCCTTAGGCCCAATGGGTCCAACGTCACCCTGGTCACCTTTATCGCCCTGAGGGCCGACAGGTCCTATCGGACCGACTTCGCCTTGATCACCCTTATCCCCTTTGGGTCCGACAGGCCCAATGGGTCCAACTTCGCCCTGGTCACCTTTGTCGCCTTTATCACCCTTTGGTCCTACAGGTCCCATCGGACCAGTTTCACCTTTTGCTCCTGTCGGACCGATGGGTCCGATCGGGCCAACTTCGCCCTGGTCACCTTTGTCACCTTTTGGGCCTACAGGTCCGATTTCGCCTTGATCGCCCTGGGGTCCTACAGGGCCTATCGGGCCAACTTCGCCCTGGTCGCCCTTATCACCTTTTGAGCCTACAGGTCCGATTTCACCTTGATCGCCCTTAGGTCCAATGGGTCCAACGTCA
Organism: Spirochaetales bacterium; assembly: GCA_016928415.1. Classification (GTDB taxonomy): domain Bacteria; phylum Spirochaetota; class Spirochaetia; order SZUA-6; family JAFGRV01; genus JAFGKU01. Next base: position 31,106 of record JAFGKU010000076.1, on the reverse strand, counting down.
CCCTGGTCACCTTTATCGCCCTGAGGGCCGACAGGTCCTATCGGGCCGATTTCACCTTGATCACCCTTAGGTCCTATTGGGCCAACTTCTCCTTGGTCGCCTTTAGGTCCTATGGGTCCAATCGGGCCGACTTCACCCTGGGGTCCAACAGGTCCTACGGGGCCGACATCCCCCTGATCACCTTTTGGCCCTACAGGTCCTATTGGGCCAACTTCGCCCTGGTCACCTTTGTCACCTTTTGGGCCTACAGGTCCGATTTCGCCTTGGTCGCCCTTGAGTCCAATCGGGCCGACTTCGCCCTGGTCACCTTTAGGTCCTATGGGCCCTATCGGGCCGACTTCGCCCTGATCACCTTTGTCCCCTTTCGGGCCTACAGGTCCAATCGGACCGACTTCGCCCTGGTCGCCTTTGGGTCCCTTCAGGTCTAAAGCAGAAATCAAACCAAAAAACTTGCTGAGATCATCCGGTTTAATGGCCAAATTTTCAAAACTCGCGACATTATCCTTCGAGTGTCCATCCACAAATACACCAAACACACCACTTGCATAGGTTGTTGTGTTCACATTAAAGACAGGTTTCTTTTCATCATCAATATAAACCTTGATATTGCTGCCGCTGGCAATTATCGTTAAATGATATTTCTTTCCGGCGGCAATATCCCTTTTCACCCATGCAATTTTGGATAGCCTAAAACGATGCGTTTTTTCATTACATTTATGATCGAATTTATCTCCAAAATCATCTTCACAATTATTATTGAATTCATCCTTTAAATTCTTTTTAGAAAAACTCGCATCATTTGTAGGATCTAAAAAAGTCAATACAATTTTATGGTCCTTTTCATCCAGATAAACAAGATAGCCTGATTTAATACAGCTACTCCCGCCAGCACGAAAAACAAGCCCTGCCTTTCCCGAAGTATTTAATGTAACATCACCTTCATACACAAAATCAATACCCGCTTCCAGGCTGTAGAAAAGGGCGGAATCACCTCCCGCCGTAAAAGCGGGAACCGTATCATTATTCATCCCATTGTATTGAAAACTAAAATACGGCACGAGGCTGAAAGCATTGTTCCCGTCAAAAAAGGAAAACAATGAGGGCTGATCCTTTTCGTCCTGAATCCGGAATTCTTGGGATTCAATGCCAAGATCTTCGATGCCTATCTTGTATTCAACCTCGGACAATCCCTTAAAACCGGTGAAATCAAGTACCCAGAAATGAACTTCATTGATCTTGCCGTAATAATTTACGGCATCCGTGAATTCATGAATCCCCGTTGCCGTATTTATAATATCAAATCGATACGGCATATTTTCCGGGAAAGAACTGGCCACAAGATACACAAGTTTTTTTGAATCCCTGACATACCTTGACAGGAGTCCTACAAGACTCATTTTGGAATCTACAGCTACGGTGCTGTAGTCAACATTTATTTTCTCACGGTTATTGATGGTTGGCAGGGGATCTTCACTCCCAGGCAGATCCCAACTTTCTATACTTCTGTTTAACGAAAGATTTTTGAATGTGTCATTTTCTGCTGTTATTCTTTTTAACAGGGAATCAAACAAATCATTGCTCTGTACAGCAATGCTCGGAAAGGTTGCTGCCACTAAAAAAATCAATGACAGCACAATGGCAAAGATATGATGTTTTTTATACATTGAGTTAACCTCCAATCATATCAGTACCCTCCTTTTCTACTTGATAAAATAATAAAACTTGAGTTAAAAGTCAATTTTTTTATAAAAGTGTAATATTTTTTATAACATTCACATATTTCTTTTATTTTCAAAGAAATAACGAGTCCCATGCCTTGATTTTCTATAAAATTTTTAATGGAGTTTATAATTTTCCTGGAATTTTTTCTCAGGGTATTCAAAAAAAATTAATTCCCCCTTCAAAGGCTCTATATCCTGCCAGTTGTTTACATCAAATTTTATGGCAACTATCCCGGCTTTCGGTATGCCCTGTTCAAAATCGGGCAGGAAGTAGGCCGAATAAAGGGAAAGGCTCGGTTCATGCCCCACGATAAACAAGACCGAACAGGAATTATCCAGGGCCGTAATATAGTCCAGCAGTTCTTTGCCGGACATTTGTGAATACAATCCCTCATTACGGATTATCTCTTTGGTCGGGAACCCCATATCCATACCGATTATTTCTGCCGTCTGCAGCGCCCTTACGGCAGGGCTGCTGATTACGATATCCGGAAAAGTCTTTTTATTTTTTAATATCCTGGCAGCCTCTTCGCCCTGTTTCTCTCCGGCTTTCACCAGCGTTCTGTCGAAATCATGCAGGTCGCCGTTTGCAGGAACAGGTTCCGCATGCCTGATGAACACTATTTTTCTCATATCCTTATCCTTCTTAATAACTGGAATTCAATTTGAAAATACTTCATAAATTAAATATTATATATATTGATACGATAATTCAAACCATTTTAGGATTTTACCAACGGAGGTTGAGCAAAGGGTTGAAAGTTAAGCGTAAAACAATCGGTTTCTTTATCGATACCATTAATTCTCCCTATGAATACATATTGTATAACGGCGTGAACAGTGCCGCAAGAAAACTCGGCATGAACCTGGTAACCTTTTTGGGCGATATGATTGAGAAACCGGGTGAATGCCTGAAAAATAAGGTCTACTACCTGGCAAACAAAAATATGCTTGACGGTATCATCTTTTCAACCGGTACTTTGAGTTATACAGAAGGTGCGGAAACGGCTTCCGATTTCGTCAAAAAATTTACTTTTTTACCATGTGTCAGCATATCCCAGGCCATTGAGGGGGTACATTCCCTTCTTATCGACAATAAGGCGGGGTTAAGGGAACTAATGCGGCATTTGGTAAAAGATCACGGGTTCCGTAAAATCGCGTTCATCAAGGGGCCGGAAGGGAACCATGATGCGGAGGAAAGATTTCAAGCGTATTGTGAAATCCTGGAAGAAATGAAAATTCCGTTTGATCCCAAACTGGTTGCGCCAGGCGATTTTCATGCAATTTCGTCCGAACCCGCCCTGGAACTCATAATAAAAAAGAATAAAATGAAGCCGGATGCCATCGCCGCAGCAAACGACGGCATGGCTGCCACGGCCATACATGTGCTTGCAAGTTGGGGATACAAACCCCCTGAAGAAATCGGAATTACAGGATTCGATGATCTTGAAAACAGTGCGTATGACTACCCCGCCCTGTCTACAGTCAGGCAGCCGGTTTTTGAATTGGGTGAAAATTCTGTGAACATAATGCATTCCCTGATAAACAAGGAAAGTATTCCGGAAATAACCATAGTACCAACCAGGGCGGTAATCAGGGAATCATGCGGCTGTTCGAACTACCAGTCCCGGTATTATACGGTGAATGTAAACCAAAAGGATGAAGGGACCTTATCCGGTCTGCTCAGGACCATGGCAGAAATTTTTGTTCCCCATAATGTAGAACCTCCTGTAAAGTTACTTGAAACTTTTATATCCTGTTTTTTCAATGCACTTGAGAAAAATTCCCCCACACTGCTTCACGCGGTACTTCACAAGGATGTGTATAATTATATATATAACGCTCCGAAAGTGCACGTGTGGATGGATATCATTTCATGCCTTCGTGAATTTGTGATTGAAAAATACAAAACCGACCCGTCAGTCCTGGTCGAGGCATTGAATTTAATCGACCTGGGACGCCAGGCAGTCGATGAAATAGAGTACAAGGCAATTATGATCCAAATCAATAATTCCCGGAGCCGGCTTATGAGCTACAAGCCGCTTGCCGTTGAACCGGTCAGTATTCCAGATGTGAATGCCTTGTTGAACCTGATTTCGCAGGACCTTGCCGATACGACTATAAAGGGATTTTACCTTGTTCTTTGTGATGATTATGAAATAAGCGACATTAGTTCATCAAAATCCAAACTGCTTTTTACCTACGACCAGATAACGCATCCGGGAGGTTTTACCTCGCAGATTATTTTCCCGACCGGAGATGTACTGCCGGATGCCGTTCTTCCGAAGGACAGGCCCTATTCATTCCTGATCGAACCTTTATTCCGGGAAAAAAAGCAATACGGTTTTGCCATCTCCGAGTTTGAGATTGATGAAGAACCTTACCTGCTTTTCGTTTACAGGATGCTGCTCATCAGCTCTTTCCGGGTAATATTAAATATTGACGAATTGAAAAAACAGGCTGTTGAACTTGAAAATACGAACCGGGTATTACGGGACACACTTTCCATACTTAAAAAAACCAAACAGGAATTGATTCAAACCGAGGAAATTTCCTTGCGCGACGAATTAACGGGGCTTTATAACAGGCGGGGTTTGTTTTTATTGGGTGAAAAATGCTTCGAAACTGCGGAAAATAACGGCGAGGCTCTTCAAATTTTCTATGCGGATATGGACGGCTTAAAGAAAATAAACGACTCATACGGTCACGACGAAGGAGATAAAGCCATTCAGACAATTGCCCAGATTCTCATCAAGTCATTCCGTGCGGGAGACATCATCGGCCGTGTAGGCGGGGATGAATTCGTAGTCATAGCTCCAAACAGCCAGGAATCCGATTATAAGGTGATTAAAAAAAGAATCATGACGGAAATAAAAGCATTTAATGTGAATTCCAAAAAACAGTACGTATTGTCACTATCCATCGGGAATTCCTCTTTGAAGCATAATGTAACGAAAAACCTGGAAACATTGATACGGCAAGCCGATGTAAAAATGTACGGGGAGAAAACAATCAAAAAGTCCTACTACGAATGAATCTTGTAAACCAATGTTGACAAAACAGGGGATACTAATTATCGTTTCATGATGCACAATCATCATCATGAACATGCAAGCACTAAAAATATCCGGCTGGCCTTTTTTCTGAATTTCGGGTTTGCCGTTTTGGAGATTATCGGCGGCATATGGACCAACAGCCTGGCCATCATCTCGGATGCCCTGCATGATATGGGTGACAGCTTTTCCCTCGGGGTTTCCTGGTACCTTGAGAAGCTCTCGGTAAAAAAAAGGAGCCCTCAATACTCGTACGGTTATAAACGGTTTTCCCTGCTCGGTGCCATCATTAATTCCTTTGTGATCATTATCGGTTCGATTATAATAATCATGGAGGCAATCCCGCGCCTTTTGAATCCCGAATCCGTTTACATTCCGGGCATGATCGGGCTTTCCATCGCGGGTATTGTCATCAATGGTATAGCCGTGCTTCGCATGGCCAGGGGCAAAAAAATCCATGAACGGATAATCATGCTGCACCTTCTCGAAGACGTCCTGGGCTGGATTGCCGTCCTTTTGGCCAGCATGATCATGCTTTTTACGGAAATAAAAATTCTGGACCCCATTCTCTCCATTGCCATCACCGTGTATATTCTTGTCAGGGTCGCCATAAACCTGAAAAAAGTTTTCAGCCTTATCCTGCAATCCGTACCGCTTAACATCGATACATCGAAAATCGAGGAAAAGATCCGCGGCATCCCCGGAGTCATATCCGTGCACGATGTCCATTTCTGGTCCCTGGACGGGGACTACCATGTATCGACCATTCACATAATCGTAAAAGAAGGGCTGAACGGGAGTGAAATATCGGGAATCAAACTGGAATGCCGGCGGCTGATGCATGTGCATAATATAGAACATACAACTATTGAAATTGAAGATGAAAATGAGGAGTGCAGCCTGTCCGAATGCTGAAAGCCGGTCACATTCGGCAAGTGGTTATTATTCTTTCTCTTTTTCTTTTTTCGTTTTTAATTCAAGCTTCTTGAGCAGGATTTTCTGATCCTTGAAAACGTTAAAAACATCCTGTTTCTTCAACAGGCTTTTTAAATCAATATCCTTGTAATCCCACATATTTCCACTCCTCCCGGGATTTCTAAAGTCCCCAACGCTAATAAGGTAATAAAAAAAAAGTCTATTATCAAGGAAGGTACGGTAAATTTCTCACTTGATTAATACCGGCAGGATATATACACTTTAAAGGAAAGGCATTTTAAGAGAACCGTATTTCACGGGGTGCCTGTAAAATATCGTTAGGAATAGAAAGGCTTTCAGGGGTCGAATATGGCAAAATCGGTCTCATCATTTGATGAGCTTACCAGTTTCATACAATCATTCGGAATCGAGGAAACGGAATCCATCCACATAGCCGAACAGTTCATGGATGCAAACAACATCGATTTTGACGCGGACGGAAAATTTGCCCCTATTAATGTCGACTTTTCAAAAGACGCGAAAACCATAAACAAGTGCTGATCATAAATGAAACAACAAAACCTACCCGTCTATAAACAGCGTAACAAGATATTAAAAAAATTAAAAACCAGCCAGGTGATTGTCGTTGAAAGCCCGACCGGTTCGGGGAAAACCACGCAAATCCCCCAAATTTTACTGAAACAGGGATATGCGAAAAAAGGTATCATCGGGATTACCCAGCCCCGGCGGATCGCGGCCGTCTCCGTGGCCGATTTCATGGCAAAGCAGCTAAATTCGAAGCTGCCGGAAATTGTCGGTTATAAAATGAGGTTTGAGGATATAACCGGTCCCACCACAAAAGTGAAAGTAATGACGGACGGCATATTGCTCCAGGAAATGAAAGCGGATGACACCCTGTCCCGGTATTCCGTTATCATAGTGGACGAGGCGCATGAGCGGAGCCTGAATATCGATTTTATCCTCGGGCTTTTAAAGCGGACACTCAGGATCAGGAAGGACTTCAAGGTTATTGTCTCTTCGGCAACCATAAATACGAAAGTCTTTTCCGGGTACTTTGATAACTGCCCCATTGTTTCCATTGATTCCAGGGTCTATCCTGTTGAAGAAATATTCGATCCTCCCGAAAAGGAAAACGATATTGACTCTATTTTTGAGAAAATCAACCGGATCATTACAAGTCTTTACAAAAAAGATATCAAAGGGGATATACTTGTATTTTTATCGGGCTCAAGAGACATAAATAATTGCATCCAGATGCTGAAAACACATCCTGAAAACAAGAAGATGGAGTTACTGCCACTTTACTCAATGCTTTCGCAGGAAGAGCAGGAGAGGGTCTTCCTGGAGTACCCGGGAAAAAGGAAGGTCATTGTCGCCACGAACATTGCGGAAACGAGTGTAACGATAGACGGTATTACGATCGTGGTTGATTCCGGCCTGGCCAAGATGAATTTCTACAATCCCAGGACCTTTACCGAATCGCTAATACAGGTGCCTATTTCCAGGGCAGCTTGCGACCAGCGGCGAGGCAGAGCAGGACGAACCCGGCCGGGAATATGCTACAGGCTTTACTCAAAAAGCGATTACGCAAACAGGCTCGAATACACGCAGGAGGAAATTTACAGGACCGATCTTTCGGAAGTCGTATTACGGATGGCCGAACTGGGCATTAAAGACTATGATAATTTCGATTTTTTGTCATCTCCAGGGAAACCGGCAATAGCGAGCGCCATCGAAACACTGAAGATGCTCGATGCACTTGATGCCGGCCGCGAGCTGACGAAAACGGGAAAGATGATGGTGCCTTTCCCCATGCTCCCCAAGCATTCGCGGATAATCGTGGAAGCAATACTGAAATATCCTGAAGTGCTGGAGGAGGTTTGCATTGCCTGCTCTTTTCTGACGACCCACTCACCGTTCCTGCTGCCGCCTGGCGAGGAAATCGAGGCTCGAAGGGCCCATCACACCTTTCGCGACAGGATGGGGGATTTCGTCTCATATTTAAGACTTTACGATGCTTTTATTGACTCTAAGAACAGGGAAAAATTCTGTGAGCGATACTATCTGGAGATGAAAACCCTGTTGGAAATTGTCAATATAAAGGAACAACTGGAAGATATTATAACGGAAATGAAAATTCCCCTCCAGTCCGGCGGTGATCTGGTTGATTATCTCTGTTCCATTTCCAAAGGTCTCATCCAGTTTGTCTGTTGCAGGACGCGAAAGGGAATGTATAAAAGTTTGACGGCTGACCAGATCTACATTCATCCCGGGTCCGTAATGTACCAAAAAACCCCGCGGTATATTGTCGCAGGTGAAATTGTAAAAACATCCCGCATTTATGCACGTTCCGTTTCCGAACTGGACAAGAACTGGCTGACAAGGATCTCACCGTTACTCAAATCACTTTCATTTGACAGACATAAAAAACAGGAAAAAGAAAATAATGTCCCTCCCGTTAATCAAAAGCGGGATTTCAACACCCAGATAAGAATTGGGGACATGATTTTCCCTGTAAAAAGAGAAAAAAACAAGAAAAAAGTCGTTATCCTTGCCTGGGAGAAACTAAAGGCATTGATGAAAACCCTGGATAAGGGAATGCTCACTGATTACAAGGGCTTGCGGGGAAAGATACTTTATGAAAGACTGGAAATTCTTCCCGGCGCCAGTTTGAATACGATTCTGCGGATTGCCGACAAAATAGAACCGGATAAGGGTATTCTTTACCATTGGCCGAAGGGAAATTTTACCCTGGACTCGAAACAGACAAAACTCTTTAATTTTCTGGATAAAATTCTATATGTATGCCGCAGGCATAAAAATACCAAAAAAACGGGGTTTTTATCACTTTGTTCAGACGGTGAAGGCACCTACTGGTATAGATGCGCTAAAAGCTTTGATACGGCCCTTTCAGAAAGCCTGGCCAGTTTGGAGGTTCTGGCGGATGAACCGGAAGAATATATCGGCAAAGCTGAACTCTCCGATGTGAACAGGGTCTATCATAAATTATCACAAATAATACTGGAATGATCTATCCAAACTCTAACTCATAGTAATTCGTACCGTCATCATGAATAGATACGCGGTTTCGCCCATTGTGTTTTGCATGGTAAAGAGCCTTGTCCGCACGGTCGATAACATGTACCGCCTCCGTATCTTCCGGTTCAAAATCCGACATGCCTATGGAGACGGTTATTTTAAATCGTTGATTGTTCCTTCCTTTGAATTTTTGATTATTCAATCCTTCATAAAATCTCTTCAAAGAATTTATCGATTCATAGCAGCGGGTATCCGGAAAAATGATAAGGAATTCCTCGCCGCCGTACCTGCCTGGGATATCAGATAATCTGAGGATACTTTCATCCTTTAAAAGAACCCCGATAGTCCGCAGCACATCATCCCCTGCCAGGTGACCGTGGAAATCATTGATGTATTTAAAGTAATCAATATCAATCAAGGCAACACTGAATTGTTTATAATAATTTTGAAACTGTCCCTTGTCGTTTTTTCTTCGCACGGGAAGAATATTACTTCCCCTTTTTTTCATCATCTTTGTGCGATCAATCTCCAGCCTGTTCTTTTCGACAGCATCTTCCAGATACTCAAAAAGAACTCGCCGGTTATAAATTCCTGTGAGGGGATCAGTCCTGCTGGACATTTTAAGCCGCTCGTTGATGCACTCGATCTCCCTGTTTTTTCTCGAAAGCTCCTTATTGAGAACCTCGAGCTTGTTTCTTTCCTCTTCCAGCTGCTTCAATGCCCTGTCCTTTTTCTTCCAGAGAAAATAATTCTCAAGGTCTATGGAAAGCCGGTTCGCCAAAACCTGGAAGAAATGCATGTCTACTTCCGTATATTCCGTTTCATTTAACCTTGCCAGGTAGAGGATGGCGGTCAATCCGTCTTCCGTTCGCAGAGGAAGGATGACCGCGTTTTCAGGTTTATAGGGGTCCTTTATGAGATTGAGCATCAAATCATCCATATCCTTTTTTTTATATCCTCTAATTTCGTTGTTAAATATATTATCATCGTCATCAGGGGAAAGAGTATGAATTTTCAGTGGGTTAATAAAATCCTGTGGAATCCCAACAGAAGAATAACTTATATAAATACCCGGTGAATCCACTATATAAAAAATACCAATATCGTTTGCCAGAAGCCGGGTAGATTTTTCGAGGGCCACACTCACTATACTGTCCAAATCCTGAACATGAAAAGGAAGTGTTGATATTTCATATAAAATGGATAACTCTGTTATACGATCCACTTCTGCTTCGTTTATGGTATAAAAAAGCAGCTATTTAAAAAGCCATCTCAAAAAACATTTTTGAGATGGTTTGCATGTATTTACCGAGATGTTTTGCTTTTTTATAACGATCTATACCCCTTATGTTTATTCCATCATCAGAACAAAACGGACCTGGACATAAGGTATAAAACCGAAACCGCCTGATGTCTGTAGAGTTTCAAAATTTGTCAGGAATAAACTCCCCAGTCCAAGACGGAAAAACTCTCCTATTTTAAAGGCTGCACTTACGTCTCCGACAATAAAGCTGCCCGTACTCACCTGGCTGATTAATCCGAATAACATGAAGGCACCACCACCTACACTGGCATTAAAAACAAAAGGAACGCCAGTTTCAGATAAATCGATTTCAGCAAAAACATCCGGCCATACAACACTTAATAAAATGATTGTATACATCCTTAAGCCAATGCCGAGTTTCAGGAGAGACAGGTCAAACTGGTAATGAACCTGAAAATCGGGAAAAGGAAAAATATACCCGGAATATATACCAAAACTGCTTCCTGACGCCATGTCCTGAATACCCCAGTAAAACGGAATATCCGCACCCAAATCAAATCTGACCTGGGCATTCAATAACGGAAATGAAAATAGTAACACAAAGGTAAAAATTAAAATTATTCTTTTCATAAACACCTCCATTTATAGTGCTTGTATAGAATATTAGCCCATAAAGTACTGATTTTCAATAAAATAATATCACTTTACCCAAGCAGATACCTAAATGAGAGCCTCAATTTCACAGACCTTTTCTATTAAAAAATGTGCCCCACCCCTACGAAGCTCCTCCCGTTCTCGGAAACCCCAAAGAACGCCGACCGCCGTCATCCCTGCCTGTCGCGCCGTTTGCATGTCGCTTCCGCTGTCCCCGACCAAAAGGCATTCGGAAGGCGAAATAGCCATTCGCCTTGCCGTTTCCAGGGCCCCGGCAGGATCGGGTTTTATGGGGAAATGATCTCCGGCACCTAAAACTTCGGAAAAAGGGATGCTGTCGAAAAAAAATTTGACAATTTCCACCGTAAAATCATGCATTTTATTTGACAGGACGGCCAGCTTTATTCCCCTCTTCTCCAAAACATGAAGCATGGGAAGAATGCCGGGATATGGCCGTGTTTTTTTTGCCCAGTTTTTCCTGTATACTGCCTGCATTTTATCAACACACTCTTTAATTTTCCGCTCAGTCCTTTCTTCCGGCGGCAGCGCTTTCCTGCCGAATTCTTCCACCCCTCCTCCGATAAACATTTTATAGGAGGATTCCGGGTGCACGGGATACCCCCATCCGGCAAGAACACTGTTCATCGCATCGGCAAGGTCCGACAGCGTATCGAGTAATGTACCATCCAAATCAAAAATAACCGCCCTGTACTTCATGAAGGGCAAAGGTAGGATTTTTCAAGGTAAATGTCAACCGTTTCCCCGCTTGAATTAATGAGGTGCAGATGCCATAATATAGGGTATGAGCAATATTTTTGATTTATTATCATCCATCAAGAACGAAAAACATGTATACATACAAACGCATGATTTTCCCGACCATGATTCAGTGGCCAGCGCTTACGGTTTCCAGATGCTGCTCAAGAACAGGGGCATTAATTCATCTCTTATTTTCAATGGCACAATCCAGAGGGATTCTCTCAAGGAGATGATTGAAAGACTGAAAATCAATATTAAATCCCAAACGGAATACCCATTGAAACATACGGATAAAATCATCATTGTGGACGGATGCAAGGGAAATAAAAATGTCACTGACCTGGTTGGAGAGGAAATTGCGGTAATCGATCATCATGAAGTCGCGGCTCCCGACGATGTAAAGTTCTCGGACATCAGGCCGGAATACGGCGCCTGTTCCACCCTGATTCACAAGTATTACATGGAATTGGACATGGAACCCGTTCCCTCCGTCTGCACCGCATTGATAATCGGCCTCCTGGTCGACACAGCCCTTCTGACGCGCGGTGTCTGCAATGAAGACATCGAGGCATACTCCCGCCTCTATATGGAAGCGGATACCGGTTTTGTGAATAAAAGCCTGCGGAACAGCATACAGGAAAAGGACCTGAAATTCTACAGGGAGGCAATTAACAATGTCAGGATCGAAGACCGGATTGCGTTCTGTTATTTCGATGACGGATGCAACCAGAATCTTATGGGTATAATAGGCGATTTTTTCCTCTCTATAAATGAAGTGGACTTTGTCCTGCTCTGCGCAAAAAACGGCAACGTGATTAATTTTTCATTGCGGAGCGAAACGGATAAATGGAACGCGGCTGTCATCATGCAAAGTCTTTTAAAAGGAATAGGTTTCGGCGGCGGGCACAGCGATATGGCCGGCGGTATCATTAAAGATACGAACCTGTTCAAAACGGATGCTTTTTACAGCAAATTGATGGGGCTGCTACAAGGTATATAATAAATCAAGCCGTTAGATGAGATCTTCAAACAATTTTACTATCGATTCCTTGGTGCCGGCGCCTATCTTCTGATTGGCAACCACGCCATTGGAAAAAACCATAAAAGCGGGGATATTAAACACCTTGAATCTCGATGCAAGCTCGGGTTCTTCATCCACATTGATTTTGGCAACCTTGATCCTGCCTGCGTATTCCCCGGCAATTTCCTCGAGTGCCGGTTCCATCATTCTGCAGGGTGCACACCAGGGTGCCCAAAAATCCACTATCACCGGGACCTTTGACTGCATCACTTCTTTTTCAAAATCATCGGATTTTATATGATTCACTGCTTCCATTTTTACATCTCCTGATCCAAAATTTTTATTTAATTAATAATTACAATTCTTTACCTGTCATGGACGTTTCAATTCCTTTAAATGAAAATCGTCAATAATTCTATCAAGATATTCGGTTATAACGCGCAGGTTTTTTCTTTCTTTTATGGTTAAATTGGCGGACATCTTTGTGACCCTGTTAACTATACCCTTCAGATCATTTAAAAGAAGTGCCGACTCCCTTACATACTCCTTTTCTTCCCACTCGATGGCCTTATAATCCCTGGGGAACCGGGCCAGGTGGGTGATGTAGCGGGTTAATTTGGGAGGCACTTTTTCCTTTCCCGCCTGGCAGAAATTCCTCATCGAGGATTCAATTTCGGCAAATTCCCGCATGGAACCAGCCGCCGTACTGTTGCGGATCATGAGGTCGAGGTTAGGCAAATGGACATCGTAAAGTTCGGTTAAAGCTCCCAACAGCCGTGACACTATTTCACGGGCATCCTTATGAACCCTTATCTCCCTGTATTCTTTCAGTTGTTCATTATAAAAGGATTCAATTTTCTCAACTGTTTTGATTTCTTCCTTGGGTTTTTCACGCAGGGGTTTCTGTTTTAACGACTTTTCCTCTTCAATTCGAATCATTTCATCAATAGCGCTTAATTCAGCCAAAAGGAAATTGGAAACATCCACACCGGCCTTGAGGGAATTCCTGTACCTTTCCTCGAATGCGTCCTTTATACGGCGGGATTTAAAAAACATTTTACAGTACATATCGTAACGGTTCCTGATCTTTAGTATGGTTTCTGATATCTGTTCTGCGGATAATTTTTTATAAGTCACTATCAACCTCCATACGCCTGCTATAAAGGCGGCACCGAAAGTCAGAATTACCCAGGTAAAATATCATGCCTTAAGCAGTGCCTTTATTTTATTATAAAGTATAATATATATATCATCTTTTTTTCCATTATCTATACACTTTTTAATTTCTTTGATGAAAGCGGTTCCGATGATGGAAGCGTGGACGTGGGGAGCGAGTGTTGCCACCTGTTCGGCCGTTGAAATGCCAAAACCAGCCAGTACCTTGGCGCCTAATCCGGCCGCCTTTTTTAAGAATTCAAGGTTTTCCTCCCCGATTTCCGTGTATTGGCCCGTAATTCCCTTTCTCAGGGAAGCATAAATATATTCACCGCATTGGTTGAAAACTTCCTTTAGCCGCGTATCCGTTATAGAAGGTGCAATAACGGGAACCACATGCAGGCCAAGTGCTTTCCCCTCGGCGTACAGTTTCTCGTCCGAATCGGGCGGAAGGTCGGGGATAATGATACCGGAGGCCCCGGATTCCTTGCACCGGGAAAGGAAATCCTTGACTCCGGCGGCAAATATGATGTTGGCATAAGTCATGATGAAAACCGGAACGTCACTCAGGGCTGCAATTTCAGAAACGAGTTTGAATCCCATGTTGACGGAAAATCCCGCTTTCAACGCCTTGTCGCACGCTTCCTGTATGAAAGGACCGTCGGCCGTTCCGTCGCTGAAGGGAAACTGGATTTCCAGGAAGCTGGACCCTCCTTCTATAAAAGCCCTGGCAACGGCTAAAGAAGTTTCCCTGTCGGGATACCCTGCAATCATATGGGTCATGAGTTTACTTTGCATTCTCGTTTATCTCCTTTTTTAAGAAAGAAAACCAGTTATCCTTGTCCAGTTCCCTGGCCAGAATAAAGAGGTCCTTATCACCCCTGCCGGACATATTCACGATAATGGCTTTGTCCCTGGAATATTTCTTTGCCAGTTTTATGGCCTGGGCACCGGCATGCGCCGATTCCAGAGCGAAAATGATTCCCTCGTTTTCGGCGAAAAAACGGACCGCTTCCAGCACTTCGCTGTCCATCGCCTTTTCAAACCGTATCCGGCCTGTTTTTCCCAGATGTGCCAGCTGGGGGCCGATACCGGCATAATCCAATCCGGCGGATACAGAGTGTGTTGGTATGACCTGGCCGTCGTCATCGGATAAAAATATCGATTTATAACCCTGTACGATACCCGGTTTCCCGATGCCGTCCATGCGGGTTGCATGGTCACCCGCCTGGGAACTCAAACCGCCCGCTTCAACGCCGAATAAGTCCGGTTTATCCTTGCCGAGAAAAGGATAAAAAAATCCGATCGAATTGGAGCCGCCTCCGACACATGCCACCATGGCCGCCACATCCAGCCCCAGCTCTTTTACCTGTTCCTGTGTCTCCTTACCGATAACGGACTGGAATTCCCGGACCATATCCGGATAAGGGGACGGACCCAAAGCCGATCCCAGGAGGTAATGCGTGTCCTGGAAACTCCAGGCCCAGTCGCGGAGCGCCTCGTTAACCGCATCCTTTAACGTGGCCGTGCCGCTTTTTACCGGGGCAACCTCGGCACCAAACAGCTCCATCCAGAATACATTGGGGTGCTGGCGCTTGATGTCCACTTCCCCCATGTAGACCCGGCACTTAAACCCGAGTTTGGCGCAGACACTCGCCGTTGCCACACCGTGCTGCCCGGCGCCTGTTTCCGCTATGATTCGCGTCTTGCCCATCCGCTTTGCAAGGAGTCCCTGCCCGATTGCATTGTTGATCTTATGGGCCCCCGTGTTGGCAAGTCCTTCCATCTTTATATAAATTCTGGCACCGCCCAGGGCCTTTGTCGAATTCTCGGCATAAAGCAATGGTGTCGGCCTTCCGATAAAGTCGGAACAGAGGCTCCGGTACTCTTCCAAAAAGCTTTTATCATTGATGGCGTCCACATACGCTTTTTCCAGCTCATCCAGTGAAGGCCTTAATACTTCGGCAACATAGCGGCCTCCGAACTCACCGAAAAAATTATTATAATACGGTTTCACTTTTTATCTCCTTTATGAATTGTGCCACCCGGGCGTGATCCTTTATTCCCGGGCTTGTTTCCAGTTTACTGCATGCATCAACAAGTTCCGGTTTGTAGCGGTCCAGGATTTCCCTGATATTTTCCGGACCTATTCCCCCGGCTATCCATAACGCGTGCTTTTCCCTGATTCCGGACACCAGCTCCCCGGCAATACGGATGCCCGTACCGCCGAACGCGTTTTCACTGTACGCATCGGCCAATATCCTGGGACATCGATACAGACCCATGGATTCAATATCACTGCCGTCTTTTATGCGCATGGCCTTGTAATAGGGAAAGGCCATTTTATAACACTCATCCGGCTTTTCCGAACCGTGAAACTGGATGACATCCAGGATTCCCTTTTCCAGAAGCCTTTTAGCGTCAGGATCAAGCCCTTTTCCGTTCCCCGCCACAACTATTCCCGCTTTCAGTACGGGCAGGTCCCTTAATTTTTCAGGCAACGCGGGATCGACCCGGCGTTTTGATTCGGTGAAATTGTATCCTATTATATCCGCACCGCAATCTACGGCATGTCGGGCGTCTTCCTCGCGCGTGATGCCGCAAATTTTAACAAACGGTTTTTTCCTTGCATACAGCCTTTGCCAAAAATCGCATTTTTGCAGACTGAACGCGGTTAAATACTGTTTTATCAAACCGGGATTCCGTACAACCGATTCACCGGTCAGAATCCCGTTGAACCCGGATGAGAGGGCGAAAAGCGCCTGCTCCTGGGAATGAATGCCCGATTCAAATAGAAGCGTTGTCTCCCAGTCAATCAGATTCCTGAGTGAGAGGGGATGCGCCAGGTCGATCCGGAATGTTTCCAGATCACGGCAATTGATTCCTGTCAGAACCGGCGCGGCACCCGCCGCCTTTTTCACGTCATCCGGGGAATGAACTTCGACAAGCGCTTCCAGGCCCAGGGACTTTGCATACTGATACATCTCCCGCAATTCTTTGCCTGACAATGCAGCGGCGATAAGAAGTACGGCATCCGCTCCGCAAAGATAGGAAACATCTATGTCCTTTTTATCCAGGAGGAAGTCTTTCCGCAAAACAGCCAGATGCGGAAATTTTTCCTTTATCCCGGTAAGGTCGGCCAGCGAACCGGCAAAATGGTCCTGCTCGGTAAGCACGGAAACAGATTGCACACCTTCCCGTCCATACAAGCCGGCCTGGTCAAGATGGTTTAATTCAAGCGAGATGTTTCCTTTGGACGGACTCTTCCTCTTGATTTCACAAATAAGAAAAGGGTCACGGATAAAGGGAACAGGGGGAATCCGTCTTTCGGACGGGATCGTTTCACCAAGGGCATGCCCTTCATTACTTACCCGCTTCCTCCGCTTCTCTATAATCTTTACCAGGTAATTTTTACTATCCATTTGATTCCCTGATTATCTGATCCAGTTTTTCACTTACGCGTCCCGATTCAAGTGCTTCCTTTGCCTTTGTATAACCGTCTTTTACGTCCGAGGCCAGTCCCGCCACATAAAGCGCCGCCCCGGCGTTCAAGGCAACGGCCTCCCTGATGGCCGGGATTCCTTTGCCGTTCAGTATATTCTTGGCCAGTTCGGCGTTCTTTTTGGCATCCCCGCCCCTCAAGTCCTCGGCGAGAAAAATGGGAATACCCATTTCCCGCGGATTAAGCAAGTATTCCTTTTCCTCGTTATTTTCATTTATCTCGAAAACCCTGGTGGGCGACGCCACGGAAATTTCGTCCATGCCGTCAAGACCGTGAACGGTCATGACCTTTTTGACGCCGAGTAATTTTGCCGCCCTGGCAACTACCGGAGCGAGTTTGTCCGAATAGACGCCTATCAGCTGGTATTCTGCTCCCGCCGGATTGGACAGGGGCCCCACCAGGTTCATGATGGTTTTAACCTTAAGCTCACGCCTCACTCCACCGGCATATTTCATTGCCTGGTGATAAATG
Source organism: Spirochaetales bacterium (assembly GCA_016928415.1). Classification (GTDB taxonomy): domain Bacteria; phylum Spirochaetota; class Spirochaetia; order SZUA-6; family JAFGRV01; genus JAFGKU01. Next base: position 13,531 of record JAFGKU010000076.1, on the reverse strand, counting down.
GGTGCGAACAGGAAGGCAAAACCTGTTTTTTCCAGCAAAGCGGCAGCTCTGGTCGGGTCCAGCCCCGTATTGATGCCGAGCTCCTTGTAAAAATCGGCGCTGCCGCTTTTACTGGAAACGGCCCTGTTCCCGTGTTTGGCCACCCTGGCCCCGCATGCAGCCGCTATCAGGGCGGCAAACGAGGAAATATTGAACGTTCCCAGACCGTCTCCACCGGTTCCGCAGGTATCGAGTACCGAGCAGGTGGTTTCAACTACCTTCCTTTTTTTCTTGAGTACGGACGCGCATCCGGCAATCTCTTCGGGACTCGCCCCCTTTGCATTTATGGCAATAAGGAACGCGGCAATCTGCGCATCGCTTAAATTTCCCTCCGTCAGCTCCTCCATGAAGCTTTGCGCTTCGGGTAATGTGAGGTTGCTGCCATTGAGGATCTTGGAAAGGAGCGCTTTGGCATCGAAAGAATCCCTCCTGTAATTGAGAAAATTCTTCAACATCCGTTTTCCGTATTCAGAGGCTATGGACTCCGGATGGAATTGAATCCCTTCAATGGCGTACAGCCTGTGCCGCACGCCCATGATTTCACCGTCAGCGCTTGTGGCGGTAATTTCAAAGCAATCCGGCACTGAATCCTTCATTATGGCAAGTGAATGATACCGGGTGAATTTTGCCGGAGAAGGAATGTTCCGGAAAACCCCCTTGCCGTCGTGGGATATCTCTTCAACCTTGCCGTGCACGATCCGTTTTGCCTGCCCGATTTCAGCACCAAACGCATAACCTATGGCCTGGTGCCCGAGGCACACGCCCAGGATGGGAACCTTGCCGGCAAAATGCTTGATGACATCGACCGAAACGCCGGCCTCTTTCGGGGTTCCCGGACCGGGAGAAATGATGATGCCTTTCGGCTTCATCTGCAGAAGATTGGCGATGCTGCCAATACGGTCGTTCCGGAACACCTTTACCGGCTCGTCCGTGATCTCGCATATGTACTGGTAAAGGTTGTAAGTAAAGGAATCGTAGTTATCAATTATTATATACATGGCATTACACCTCCACTCCGACCGATTTTGCCAATGCCATTAATTTATTGGACGTTTCCTCGTACTCCTTTTCAGGCACCGAATCGTATACTATTCCCGCTCCGGCCTGGAGAATGAGGGTATCATCTTTTTTGTAGGCGGAACGGATCGTGATGCAGGTATTCAAATCACCGTTCGGCTCGATCCATCCGACCACGCCGGCATAAAACGACCGCTGTTCCGCTTCCAGCGTATCGATAATTTCCATTGCCTTGATCTTGGGCGCCCCCGATACGGTCCCGGCCGGGAAAGTGGCGCGTAGCGCGTCAATCCCGGTTTTTTCCTTTTTCAGTATCCCCTCCACCTGGGAAACGATGTGCATGACATGTGAATATTTTTCAATGACCATGCTTTCCGTCACTTCCACGCTTCCGGGAACACAGACCCGGCCAAGATCATTACGAGCCAGGTCCACGAGCATGAGATGTTCGGCCAGTTCCTTTTTGTCCGATAAAAGGTCCTCCTTCAACGCGATCTCTTCCTCCTCGTTTTTACCCCGCTTTCTTGTTCCTGCGATGGGCCTCAATTCCACCCGCTTGTTCTTAACCTTGACATGCACTTCAGGCGAGGAGCCGAACAGCTGGAATTTATCGTAGTTCAGGTAAAACAGGTAAGGGGAAGGATTCAGCGACCGAAGACTCCTGTATGCCTCTAACGCGGGTAAATCGGTTTTTATGTATACGCGGCGTGAAAGCACACCCTGAATAAGGTTTCCCGCCACGATTTCCTTTTTCACGTGTACGACACCCTGCTCATAACGCTCCTTCTCCCCGTCGGCGTTCATGATGGAAGCAGTATACGACTGTGTGGGCGCCGTCATGAAATTGAAATCGAGGTCATTGATCCTTTTATCTATTTCGTTTATTTCCGCTTCCAGGTCTATGGCGCCTTCCCTGTAATTCAATCCAAGGAGATAAAGCGTGTCCGTATAATGGTCAAAAATAAGGAATATGTTCCCGAATATAAAGCAGGCATCGGGTATTTGAAGTGTATCTTTCTTCTCTGCAGTGATTTTAACCGTATCGAATTTCTTTGCATTCTCATAGGTCAGGTACCCGATCCCCCCCGACGGGAAGGGGAAATCGTGCTCAGGTTTTTCATGCTGGTTGGCAAAATATAACAGAACATCCAGAATATCCCTTGCCACACTTTTAATCCTGAATTGCTTGCCGCCTCTCTCCATGAAGATGCCGTTTCTATTCTCAAATACCCGGAAAGCTTCCTTTAACAGAAGAAGGGACCATCGCTCCCTTCCCCGGTGAAATGAAGCTGATTCCAGAATGACCCTGGCATTGAGTTTACAGGCCAATGTGAACGGCGTGAAACGTTCCCCGGGTATGACTTTTATAAACCCGTTTTTCAATTGCGTTTTAACGATCATTGAATGGTTCCTCCTTTCACGTGGAAAGTTGCGTAACTTTAACGCAATCCCCTCGCCACTGTCAAGGTAATCAGGCATGACACGGGGACGGTTATATACAAGAATTTTTGATTATATGAATGGCTGCTCAGGCAATGACTGTCGGAAAATATAACTCAATCCGTTTCTCTGAGAATTTCGCCGGCGTTTTTACCGTCCTTTATGTATTGAACGGTTTTACCGTCTGCATCCTTTTCATAAACGGATATGTACCCCAGCCCGCAGGCGATGTCGATCAATCTGTAAATCTCGACTTCGAGCAGAAGCATTTTTTTGGTAACCTGCTTGACGTACCCTACAAGGGTAATGGGAATATTACTCGACGTGTATTCTTTCCACCTGTTTGACGTATAAAAAAGCCGGCATAACTCGCGCGCATTTTCCTTATCCTTGACCGATATCTCGTCATTCCTTGACTGCGGAGCAATTTCCCTCTGTTCATCGTCAACAATTTTATCACCAAGATCAAAGAGGTCGTCTATCAGCATGTAGTAGTCGGCATACGTCTTGACGATATTATGGGTTCCTTTCTCGGTTGAGATTATGAAAACAACCTTATTCTTGGCCTTCAATGCCTTGACGAGGGGGATAAGGTCCCTGTCGCAGGAAATAAGGACAAAAACCTCGGTATGAGGATCGTGATGGAGGGTATTCAATACATCCACCGTCAATTCCAGGTCAGCCGAATTTTTTCCATAATTGGAAGTGTGGCGGGTCTCAAGCCCCCATGACTGGAGCAAAGTCTGGTGTTTCGTTTCACGGAATTCCTTCTGGTCGAAATTCGTGAATACAATGAATTTCTGTATCTTGAACTGGTTGCGCCCCAGGATTTCCGCCAGTTTATTGAAGAAGTCCAGTTCAATCGGATTTTTATTGTATTTTTCAAGCTGTTTATAAATATTCTCGTAGTCGACAAAAACGGCCGTACTCAAACCCTCCTGCATTTTTTTCTTCAATTCCTGCGCATGAACGATGTCGGGAACATTGCTGTAAAACAGGTCGTTTACTGTAAAGAGGATACCCGGTTCATCCTCCATGTCCCTGCTTATCATGTTGATTTTACGCATGATGTTGTTGCATTTGAATTTACTGACTACCGCCTGGATGATCCTGCAATAAGACTCTTTTTTATCACCCGTGTACGAAGCATAGAGGGGAAGATTATGAAGATATTTTTCCGCGCTGTTCGCTTCGACAACGGAAATATACCGCTCATGCGATGAATAGAGAATCTCGAGAATATCGTCAAAATATTTCTCTTTGTGAACAAAGGCCTGGAACAGAACCTTCTCATCCGCGGCCTTATTTTCCCTGACGCTGACATTTTGCCTTATGATACCGGCCACATCCTCTTTAGAAGAGGCATTGATTAATTGATCCAGAACGGCTTCATTTTTAATCATGTGGGAAAAGGAGGAAAGAAGGTGGATATGCGCGTTCCTCCGGTCCGGAGGTCCGACAATGAAGAAAAATATTTTTGTTTTAGCCCCGTCATGTGATTCGAAATCGACACCGGAGGGTATTATCAGGGCCCCGGTGACAAATTCATTAACAAGAGGCAAGGAACAATGGGGAATGGCGACACTATTGACAAACCCGGTTGAATCCAGATCCTCTCTCGCCTTCAATGCATTAAAAATATCTTCTTCCGAATAATTTTCAAGGAGCGGATTCATCCCGGCCAGCCGGGATATTTCCCTCAATACATCTATTTTATTTTTCGCCTTACTGCCTATTTGTATGCAGTCCGTAATTAAATTCTTCAAAGCCGCCATAATCCTAGAATACTCCTGACTATTTAGATTTAAAGGCACCTCTAAAAATCTCCTTTTAGAGCCGCCTGCCGAATAAAAACCTTTAAAAATTGGGGTTTTTAGAGATTGCCGAGGATAAATCGACAGTTTTAGATGTCCCCTTAAATTAAAATGGAAATCCATGAAATTTAAGAAAAAAACAAAAATCAGTCCAGAGCCATAAAAAAATATCTCGATTGTTTTTTTTAAAATCAGGGATATATTTTATACAGGGAGAGACGTCATGAACAGGAAGCGGAAACAGGATAAAAATGCATGGAGCAAGCATTTTCATTTAACCGGAAATTTGATAGGTTAACTTCTGTATGTTTGAACCCGTATTCGGCTTAAATCCGGTATCTTTCATCATCATCAAGGGGTTCTCGCCTGTTTTGCTCTGTGTGGCAGTTCTTAATATGGTCCAGAGGAAATTCCTGCCCAACTGGGAGCCAAAACGGCTGGCCACCTTGTACATGACGTTTATACTTGCCGGGCTTATCTGTTATTCCCTTTTTCTGGTGAGATTCCGGCTTTCGGATTGGCTTCATGCTATATCGATTACCTTTATCATATTTCTCGTTATCATAAAAAGAAAATATATTTTTCCCTTTGCTTTCCGGTGCGAGAAATGCGGCAGCCGCTTATCACCTAAAACGATTATTTTTGTTGACGGGAACCAATGCCGGGAATGCGCCGATAAAGAGGATGCAAAAAGTGCATAGAGAGCCTGTTCCCTGCAAATTGGAAAGGCGGGGACCTTTATAATTCCCCAAAAATCTTTTTCTTTATGTCATATACCTTTTTTCTGATGGTCATGGTCTGGCCACAGCACGCAGGAACCTGCCTCACCTTATGGCAGACAGGGCAAAAAAACGCTACATTATCGAATTCCATGGTATTGCTGCAGCACCGTGGGAATTCAAGCGATTTTTCACAGGTATGACAAAAAAGTTCCTGTTCACTTAGACGAGGCAAAAGATTTCCTCCCATAAAAAATATAATAAAAAATATAAATCATATCCTAAAAAGTTTAGCCTTGATGTAAAATGGGTAGGTCCACTATTGTATTAAAACCAACGTTCTTGCTCATCTAATTTGTATAGAAAACAATTTTGCCTTCTAACTTTCTCCATTTTATTACAGTCTTGTCAATTAAGTCAAGTACTTCTTGCACCGGCTATTGCGGAAAATAGAAATATATATAATACTTTTAGCTGCAACAGGGATTGATTGCCAGGAGGGAAAAAATGGGCAAGGTTTTGATAATAGGAGCGGGAGGTGTCGGCGGCGTAGTTACCCATAAATGCGCCATGAACGGCGATACTTTTAACGATATACATCTGGCCAGCCGAACCATTGAAAAATGCGGAATTATTCAGAAACAGGTAAAAAATAAAACGAAGGCCAGGATAACCATCCATACCCTTGATGCGGATAATGTACGGGAAACAGTAAGTCTTTTAAACCATGTAAAACCGGACCTTGTTATCAATGTGGCCCTGCCCTACCAGGACCTTTCCATCATGGATGCCTGCCTGGAAACGGGAATCGATTACATGGACACGGCCAATTACGAACCCAGGGATGTGGCAAAATTCGAATATAAATGGCAATGGGACTACCATGACCGGTTTAAACAAAAGGGAATCATGGCCCTGCTGGGGAGCGGTTTTGATCCCGGTGTAACGAATGTTTTCAGTGCCTATGCGTTAAAACACCATTTCGACGTCATTAAAACCATTGATATCCTTGACTGCAATGCAGGGAGCCACGGCAAAGCTTTTGCCACGAATTTCAACCCGGAAATCAATATCCGCGAGGTAACGCAGGCGGCGCGTCATTGGGAAAAAGGTCAATGGATTGAAACGCCGCCGATCATTGAAGAAGGCGCCGTTCATTTCACGTTTGACTACCCGGTTGCGGGCAAACAGGAAAGTTATCTCCTTTATCATGAAGAACTCGAGTCACTCGTTAAAAACATAAAGGGCCTTGAAAGAATCCGGTTCTGGATGACCTTCTCGGATAATTACCTTACCCATCTCAAGGTGCTGCAAAACGTGGGTATGACGGGCATTAAGCCGGTCAATTACAAGGGGATGGAAATTGTTCCCATCCAGTTCCTCAAGGCCGTGCTGCCGGAACCGTCATCCCTGGGAAAAAATTATACAGGCAAGACCGTTATAGGCAATGTAATGACGGGTGTAAAAGACGGAAAGGAAAAAGGCCTCTATATTTTTAATGTCTGTGACCATGCGGAATGCTTCAGAGAGGTGAACGCCCAGGCCATTTCCTATACCACGGGCGTACCGGCGATGATCGGCGCCAAACTGATACTATCCGGTAAATGGAACGGGAAAGGGGTTTTCAATATGGAAGAAATGGACCCCGATCCATTCATGGACGAGCTTAACAAACAGGGTTTACCATGGCAGATGAAAGATTTCCCCCACTCCCTTTAGAGACGGTCCCGTCTCCCTGCTATATAGTGGATGAAGGGCTGCTTCAAAAAAACCTTGAAAAACTGGACGAAGTCCGGGAGAAATCCGGCTGTCGTATCCTTCTTGCATTGAAAGGCTTTTCCATGTACGCCGTTTTTCCCCTGGTAAAAAAATACCTGCAGGGCGTGTGCGCCAGTTCCCTCAATGAGGCCCGTCTGGGCAGGGAGAAATTCGGTAAGGAAGTGCATACCTTCGGCGCGGCCTACCCCCCGGAAGATTTCAAAGCGATCCTCAGGTATTCCGACACCCTCATTTTCAATTCTTTTTCCCAATGGGAGCATTACAAGAAAGTTCTCCCGCCTGACAAAAAGTATGGGATCAGGGTCAACCCCGGGTATTCTGAAATAAAAACCGCCCTCTACAACCCCTGCGCCCCCTTTTCACGGTTAGGTGTATCGGTCTATCATTTCAAGGGACAGGATTTATCCGGGTTATCCGGCATCCACTTTCATGCCTTATGCGAACAGAACGCAGACACGCTTGTCAGGGTTTTACAGGTGGTCGAGGATAAATTCTCGTCTTACTTCGGTCAATTGTCGTGGATTAATTTCGGGGGCGGCCATCACATCACACGGCCGGATTACGACACGGAACTTCTCATCAGGACAATTCGTGACTTCAGGTCACGGTATCCGCATCTGACCGTTTACCTGGAACCCGGAGAGGCTATTGCCCTCAATACGGGAATCCTTGTGGCCACGGTCCTCGACATCGTGCACAACAGCATGGAAATAGCCGTCCTGGACACGTCGGCGGAAACACACATGCCCGATGTCCTGGCCATGCCTTACCGGCCGGAAGTAGCAGGCGGTTACGAACCCGGATCCAGGGAATACACGTACAGGCTGGCAGGCCTTACCTGCCTGGCCGGGGATGTGATCGGTGATTATTCGTTTGATAAAAAATTGTCCGTCGGCGACAGGATCGTGTTTTATGATATGGCCCATTACACGATGGTTAAAAACACGACTTTCAACGGGATCAATCTCCCCTCCATTATCCTTCGCAAACGGGATGGCACGCTCAAGCGTCTTAAAAAATTCGGCTACGCCGATTTCAAATCACGGTTATAATGCTATTGACCGGTTTGCGTAACAAAAAACACGACCAGACTGACAAGCGATATGAAAACGACAATCCCCGTTACAATCCAGAATCTCCACCTGCCGGTATTAGGGTCAACCGATTCTCCTGTATTCCCCTCATCTTCTTCTTCGATGAATTCCTTTCTTGAAAATTCATTATAAAGGGATAGTATCTGCTCCCTGTATTCAGGAGGTGCCTCCAGGTGACCCCATCCTGAAACAGACTGGTAAATGCCGTCAAACGCCATATCGGAATTGGATTTTACCATGTGGGGAATATTATTTTCTTCCAAAACCGCGGAAAACAGGTTAGCTTCAACGCCGTTTTTTAAATCCAGGATTTTTTCAGCTTTATTCATACGGGCTCCTATTCAAATTATAAGACCGCTTAAGGACCTCTCCCAATGGGCGCTTTGACCATGCCGCCGTAAAATGAAAATAAAACGCCTGAGGGAAAAAGTCAAGCATTGCCTTTAGGCAAAGGACTTGTTTTATACTTAATTTCTTAGTAATATTAAAGAACCATGAACATATCCCATAAACACTACAGGATCCTCGCAATAGCGATATTTCTTCTTTTCGCCTTTCCCGCATTTTCAGAATCAGATGCCGATAACTACGGCCTGTTGTACAGCAAGGGTATGAACCGTTTCCTGCTCCAGAAATATGACGAAGCCATAGTGTACTGGGAGCAGGCGCTGCCTTTAGCCATAAAAGAGGGCAACCAGTACATGGTTGTTTTCATACTGAAGGCGCTCGGCGACTCGTGGCTCATCCTTGAAAATTTCCAGGAAGCCATTGGCTATTTTGAAAAAATGGTTCCCTACACGCGTGGCATCCAGCTGGAATATTACGACAACCAGGCAATCGATTCCCTCTTCAAGGCGTACCACGCGGTCCTGAAAAAATATTTTTACAATGAGAAATACGACATGGCCATGGACTACCTGGAAAGGCTCAAGGATTTTTTCGAGGAATATAAAATTGAAAAGGGCACCGCCTATATTTCGTTTTACATGGGCATGATTTACGAGGTCTGGGGTAAACTCGATTATGCATTGAAATACAAGAAAGTCGCGCAGGATATTGCCGAAAAAATCAAGGATCCCGTCTTCCTTTCGGAATGCCTGATTAATACGGCCGTGCTCTATGAATACGCCGGAAAATACAAAACGGCTCTGGACAATTACGGGCAGGCCATGGCAATCGTTGAAAAGCAGGAGGGCTCGGAGATCATTATTTTCAATCTTAAATTGAACATGGCCCTTACCTGGTTCAGTCTTGACGACAGTGAAAAAGCAATGGCCACTTTGGACGAGGCTAAAGTAATAGCGGAAAAATCGGAAAATGAAGAGGCCATCGGCCTGGTCCACCGCAATCTTGCTTTTTTCAATCACCAGTCAGGCAAATACGAGGAAGCGGAATCCTCCTACCAGGCAGCCATCAGCATGGACAGGAAATTGAATAAAAAGAACAGGCTGTCGACAAGTCTCTATAACCTGGGAGAGTTTTACTCGGACTGGGGTGAATACAGGAAATCGATCCCCTATTTGACCGAATCACTGTCCCTGAAGGAAGAACTGCGCAAAACGGCCAGGGATGAATTAAAGCGGGATTACCTTGCCGCCCAGATACACACTTATAAAAGCCTTGTCCACTCGTACCTTCGCGTGAAGGATATATCCAATGCCGTAAAGATAAAGGAACTTTCAAGCGCCCGTTATCTCTCGGAACAAATCGGGGAGAAAATGGCTTCCGGTGTGTCCGGCTCTTCCGATGGTTTGAATTTAGACAGCCTGCTTTCACGGCTGGACGACAAAACAGCCGTTATTATGTACGCCAACATGGACTGGGTCGAAGGTTCCGTCATTATACTCTCAAAAGATAAAAAGGATTTTGTGACAGTCAAGACGGAAAAATCCTTATATGAATTCATGGACAAGTACAGGAGCCGGCTGAGGCTTCTCAAGAGAAGCAAGGGAGGAGCATCGGCAAGAAGGCCGCGGCCGGATGAACTGGCCCTACCGAAAGCCCAGAATGTCATGGATGAAATCATCAACCTGTACAGATACCTGCTAGTCGACCCCATGGCGGGAAGCGATCCCGCCCTGAAGGAAATCAGCCGGAAGCTTTATGAGCATCTTATAAAACCCATTGAACCGTATATAAAGGGCAGAAAAAAAATCGTCATCATCCCGGACGGGCCCCTCGCCATCCTCCCCTTCGAGTCATTAATGGATGAAAAGGGACGGTACATGATTGCCGGATACGATATCAGGTATATTCCTTCACTCACGGTGGATGAACAGCTGCATCAAAGGACCTATCCGGATAACAGGAAACAGCTGCTCGCTTTCGGCGGCGCGGAATACGATCCGGAGGCCGTCCCGCCTGAGATCAGTCTCAGGTCCGGTTCATCGTACAATCTCCGCGACCTGGGCCTTGGCATCTGGTCCGCCCTGCCCGGAACAAAGGAAGAAGTGGCGGCAATCAAGGTGATCATTCCCGCGTCCGAAGTTTATACGGGAGAAAAGGTGGCCGAATCATTGGTAAAGGAATTGTCGCAAAACAATTCATTGGAGAAATACCGGATTCTGCATTTTGCTACTCACGGTTTCGTCATGCCGGAAGTACCTGAATTGTCCTCCCTTGTCCTGTCACAAACCGATGGTTCCCGTAAGACGGAAGACGGGTACCTTACGATGCAGGAAATAAGCAACCTGACCCTAAAATCCGACATCGTGGTCCTTTCCGCCTGTGAAACGGGTCTGGGAAAAATATACAATGGCGAGGGCATGGTCGGGTTGAACCAGAGTTTCCTCATCGCCGGTTCCAACGGCGTCGCCGTCTCCCTCTGGCAGGTTTCCGACGAGGGGACAAAGGAATTCATGAAATGCTTCTATACCCACATCGCCTCCGGGAAATTCAATTACGCTGAGGCCCTCATAAAGGCAAAGAGGGATTTTATCACGGACAAAAAATACGCCGCCTTCAACCACCCCTTCTACTGGGCGCCGTTTGTCTATTATGGGCGGGCTGATTAACATTTGAAGAAAATTCTCTCGCAAAACCCGCAAAGATAGCAAAATTTGTACTATCGCAAAAGGAATTTGGATTATCGAAATCACTAAACACCAGTTATTATCGAGTGCCGGAAAACAATTTTTCTAGTTCAGTCTTTTTTTCACTTCGCAATAGAGATAGATCCTTGTCCTTGGGCACGAGTTTAGCCAGTGTCGGGTTCAGGCGGAGGGCGACCTTCAGCCATTCCAGTGCGGTTGTGGTCTGTCCAAGCCGGCTGTACGCACAGGAGGTGTTGTAGGCCAGGTAATAGGCAGGGGCATTGGTCTCCCCCTCGCTTTTCCAGTCTTCAAGCCTGAGGGAGAGCATCCGTTCAGGAGTATAGAGTTTGACAATGGAATCCTCGGTTATGTCCACCTTTTCGCCGAGGTCCCAACACCAGGGATGGGAATCCGAAATATCGGGCCAGTCATCCTGGCCGTCATATCGTGAATACTCGTCCCACATTATTGAATCTATGCTCGATCCGAGAAAATCCCATAGAGGGCTGGAGGAACCAAAAGAGAGCCCTGTCCTATAATAGCGAATGGCGTTTTCAAAATCGTCATGAACAAAATGATAATTCCCAAGGGTATAATACGCCTCTCGAAGATCAAGCCTTTGATTGTTGATCAGAGAACTCATATCGTGCCCCAATGAAAATTCATATCTCAAAGGCCTTATCACCGTCTTCAGTATGTTATGTAAGAAATATTCTGCTTTAAAATTTTTCTTTTGTTTTTTAAGCACCATTGTAAGCGACTTAATCCTGTCCAGGTAAAACTCCCTGATTCCAAACGGGGGATCAATCTCGTTTTCAAAGTTTATCAGGCTATTAATATCGAGAGTTTCCCGGCCCAGCCATTGTTCCAGCACAAGGGGATGGCTTTTTTTTAAAAGACTATACAATTCTTCTTTGGCCTTCCGCATGTCCTTTTGTGAAAGCCGCGATTGTAATTCCCCGTAAAACGCATTGTTAATGCTGAACGGATAAAACTCTTCCGAGTCATACTTTTCCATCAGGTCCCCGTAATATACGGCATTGGCGGTAACGGTTGCCTTCTGCACCAGGACACTGTCTGCCGGATGGGCATGTAAAGCTTTAATAATTCCCCGAATTTTTTGCAATTGCCGTGCATAAGCCAGTCCGGCCCGTTCCGCCACCTTGTCCGCCGTTTTTTTCACAAGTGCCGCACCGGGTGAGAAAACCTTATCCGCTTTGATACTGTCAAGTACCAAGCCATTGAGAAGCCCGGTAGAATCGGCGGCCAGCATGGTTTCGCGATAAAATGTCCTCAAGGCCTCGGCCAGGAGATCTTTTTCCTTTCCCGATATTTTCAGGTATTTTTGCCAATCAGAGGACGGATCATTCTCATTATCGAAAAAATAAGCGGGAAATCGATCTATCAACCGGAAAAACAAATCCTTGGAGGGATCACCTAAAAGTCCCCTAACCGCGGCATCGAACTCGGCGTTATCAACCGAACCTTTTTCCTCGTCCGTGAACCAGATGGATAAATCGGATGCAGGGGTAAAATTTTTCAGCTGCCACCTTAATAGCGTGCTTGAACCATCTCCGGCTTTCGATACGATGCTCTGTCCCGGTTTTTGTCCGATTTCAAGGATTTTAACAGGGAAATGAAATTCCACCGTTATATTCGCCAACCCTATGGGGCCGTTCAATGTCTGACCACTTTTAAGAATATAATCCACCTGGCTATTCAAATCCGGTGAATTTACGTAATAGCATAAAATGGAGTACTTGACCCGTACCTGCTTCTCCTCGCCCTTTTGAAACGGGACTTCAAATCCGTAAACTTCATCGTACCTGATTTCTTTCAGGTCCGGATTAACGCCATGGACATATTTCCGAAAATCCACTTCCTTTCCATCCACGGAAACGACACAGTCATCGATTAACTGGTCCGAAGGGTCTCCATCATTCCCTCCATAAATGATATATTTGATGGGAAATCCTATCGGAATAACCTGGTCTTTTCCGGAATTTTTAAGGTAATATTCACAGTCATATTCCATGTAACAAAACCAGTTGCCCGGATTCCTTGAAAATGGAAGCTCACGGCCCTGGTATACATGTATGCTGATATCCTCCCTTGTCATTGAAAGGTCCGCGCTCTTCAGGGGGTAAAGCATCCCGCCGTATCCGGGATAATAGTAACCGGTGTTGGAAAAAAGTGAAAAGGGAAAAACAATGACTATTAAAAGCAAAAATAGTTTCTTGATCATGCCCTCCTCCAAAAGGTTGATATTAATTATATAATGCTTTCAACAATTGAACAAGGTCATTGTTTTGCTATCCTGTGCGCGGTAAAAACATTTTCTTCCTCTGCGTTCTCTGCGCAACCTCTGCGCCTCAGCGTTTTCTCCCCTTTTACTTTCATCTGTCCAGCCAGATGATCAGTCATTTACCTTAAAGGTTGTAAAATTTATTATTTACCGATAAGGCGCTGGTTTAAACAGAGGTTTTTATAGCAAACTAAAAAGGGGACCAAACGGTAGAGTAGAGCCAGGCTGTTCGATCCTTGTCGAGCCTTGGGTTTGTGTTAACTCCCGCAAGCGAAAGGTCCTCCATTTTTGG
>JAFGKU010000075.1 GCA_016928415.1 Spirochaetales bacterium | reverse complement strand
TGTAATGTTGTTGTTTATAATATACTGCCATTTATTTAAATCGCAAAGTAAAATTTCGTAATTTATCAAATAGATTTTCTAATTAATTTTGAAATTTATATAAAATAGGATATATTTATAATGTAGGTTTCCATCTCAATGAATATAAAGGCATTTATAGGGATTTTAACAGCCATCTTCCTCGGTTTCCTGCTTTTCCAATGTAACCTAATGTTCCCCCCGGAAAATTTTGCGGGTCCTTTTGGAACACCCACACCATCACCAACCTTCAAACCGATCCCCACGCCATCACCGACGCCAAGCCCGAGCCCCACTCCCACATACATACCGGGAAGCAATATGCTTAATAACGGCGACTTCAGTGCCGGGACAAACTATTGGTCGTTTTTTATAAATGAAGACGATGGAGCTATTGCTAATTACTCCGTAGTAAGCGAGGAGCTCTACTACAACATCACGGATGGAAAAGACACCGGCTGGTACGTCCAGATGATGTACAACAACCTTTACATAGCCAAGAACTTCCGGTACACGATCACGTTTGACGCTAAGGCTGAGGCAAACAGGGGATTCAGTGTGGAGTTGGGTGAGAACAACAATGACAACAACGGTGACGGAAATCCGTATACATCGTACGGATATACCTGGATAAACGTCACCACTACAATGACGCAGTATGAAGCGGTCGTCAACATGATGGATAAATCGGACGGCACGGCGCGCCTCGTATTCAATCTCGGGGCCAGCAATTCGGATGTCTGGATAGATAACGTGTCCCTGGTAAGGACGGACCTCGTGCCGCCCTCCCCGCTAAACGGTGTGAACAAGGTGGTAAACGGTGATATTTCCGCCGGAACTGCATACTGGAACACATATTATGCCAACGGCGCCAATGGGACTTTGTCGGATGACTCCGGGGCCCTGCGGATGGATATCAGCTCCCTTGGTTTGTCAATGTACGATCTCCAGATTCACCAGAGGTATCCCGGCATGGTATTGATACAGGGTGGTATACACAGGGTCAATTTCGATGCCTGGGCAACCGCGAATAAAAATATAGGCATATCCCTGGATGAAAACGGCCACGACCTGAACGAAAACAACCAGTTCTGGGACTCTTACGACAACAGGACATTTTCGATCACGACAACTCCCCAGCAATACACCTACTATTATACACAAAGTCTTTCCCACTATAATGCCGGCCTGGTATTTTTCCTCGGAACGACGACTGATACCGTCTTTCTGGACAATATTTCCATTATCTCCTGGGCAGGTACAGATACGATTACTGGAGGAATGGATGCGGGATCGGCCACGGCCATGCCTTCCCTGAATACCTGGTACACGGACTCCATTTCGGGCGGTTCCCGATGGTATTCCGCAGCAATAAACACCTCAAGCCCTTGCAGGTTTTTCATCAATGATGCCAGCCAGGGTTCGGGCAACTATCCGGCCAATATCGCCTTATACGTTTATCACGCAAACGGAACAACACTCTACGATTCCGTGGATATCGCCTACTACATCCCCCTGGAAATCACCCCTGTCGAGACAACCATCATCATCGAGGCAAGGCCAGTTTCCGGCACCGGTTCCTTTGCATTTGGCGTTGAACAGTAAAAATCAGTAGGCATCCTGGACGATGGGCAGAGCATATGCCCTGCGGTCCATAATGTACGGCCTCACACCATACTCCCATGTGTGGATACCATCAAAAGAGTCATTAAACAGCCATTCCGTGAGTCCTTGCAGGGGGTCGCTTAAGGCCGCGTCATGTATGAGCGCTTTGAGTTTATCGATCCTGGGGTACAGAAATGTCTCATTGAAATAGTGTTCCAGGTGGTATTTCAGGCATTTCCTGTAATAGTCGTAAAATGCGGGAACGGCAAGAACCCTGTCAATGAGGGGACGTATTCCCGCATCCCATTCGGTATTACTTCGAGGCATGAAAGTAAACAAATCCGCAGTTGTTACCGTAATAAACGACCAATTGACTCCCAGGCTGCTGTCCAGGTCCCAGGGGATCCACATGATCTTCCCATAATAATTATACAAAAAAAAATTATGCGCGTAGTACCAGTAGTCATCGATCAGGCCGAGCAGCGCGTTCATGGCAAGCACATTGAGATATTCATACACATGGAATTTCTCCTTGATCGCGGCCTCAAAACCGTCATCCGGGGTCGTGTTCAGCACGGTTATGAATTCCTGCACGTCCGCGGGGCTGAACGTATCCTCGTTGGTCATAATTTCAAGACTTGGTGAAAATTTATTGGCTGAGGACGGTATGTAATCCGATACATTTGCCGGCGCCCAGGTAAGGTCACTCCAATTCACCTTGTAGCAATTACCCACCGGTGAACCAAACCGCGCTTTGACGTAGTCGTTCCCCATCTGTTCCACGATTAGGTATAAGCCCATGTAATTCCCGTTCATGTACAGGCGGGTGTATGTAGCCCTGCCCGAGGGAACACCAGCTATATTGAACAATTCATAGGCGAGCTTTTCCCGTATCATGGAGTTTTCCCCGAAATTAGAATTAAGGTTGATCTTTCTCAGCCCGTAAAAGCGATCATCACCTTCGGGAAATGCAATTTTATATTTCTTCTTTTTATGATTCAAAAAAGACCACCCTCCCCTTAGTCTCATTCCTATACCAGAGATAATCAAGGGCGTTCCCGTACCATATTCATCCGTATAAAATGTAAATACGGCAGGAGAGGTTTTATCCGACGCGAGATAGGTGTAATCCACACCATCCTCATTGTCATCATCAAAAAGTTCATCTGCCACGTCCACCTCGATCCTGTATACCCCATCCATGGCAAAAAGTGACGCGGCCCCGTCATCCAGAGTGCCCTGGTATTTCACGGGAACAAACGGAATGGGGTCCATTGTCGGGTATTCATACGGTTTACAGGCCGAAATAAGTAAAAGGATGATACAGCTGAGTAAAAAAGCACCTGAAACGGCTGTTTTATTCATATATTACGTGTTATCCTCCGAAAAACGGGCAAATTTAGCGTGCATGTAGTGAATTTAACCCCAAAATTGAAATTTTTCAAATTTTTCTTTTTTTTATTACATTTGTGTGTATATTATTCAATGCCGGACTGAATTAAGGATCTTTTGACGTTAAGGAGATTGTTTGGAATCGAAAGTACTGTTTGCTGGTGTGTTCCTGGGCCTCTTGTTAATGGCCTTTTTCCCCGGATGCGCCCGGTACTATGACATGGAACCAGTCCATGCTACATTAAAAGGTTATCTTTTTATTAATGAAATATTCGCGCAAAGCGATACCTCGGATGACTGGATAGAACTGTACAATCCCACGAACGGGGCCATGGATTTATCCGGATTTCATTTAAGCGATTCCCAGTTCGAGCCCCTCAAGTGGACCTTTCCCGATGCAACGGTCATAGCGGCCAAGGGGTTTCTCGTTGTCAAGGCCAATAATAAAGACAAGGATTTACAGACTAATTTCTACCTGGGACCGAGTGAAGAGGTAGTTCTGACAACCCCGGGCGGCACCACACAGATCGATTTTGTGGATTACGCGGAAACGGACGTCCCGTTTGACTGTTCCTTCGGGCGCTCTCCGGACGGAAGCGGCATCTGGATCATTTTCACCAACCCGTCAAAAGGGGGGCCCAATATCCCATGAAAAAAACCATTTTGTACATATACATTATCCTGTGCCTGCTCGTTTCGAGT
Organism: Spirochaetales bacterium; assembly: GCA_016928415.1. Classification (GTDB taxonomy): domain Bacteria; phylum Spirochaetota; class Spirochaetia; order SZUA-6; family JAFGRV01; genus JAFGKU01. Next base: position 22,744 of record JAFGKU010000075.1, on the reverse strand, counting down.
TTTTACCTCTCCGCCGACGGGTTCAGCCTGGTGGATAAAAAGAAAGCCAAACTCGATCTCAACCTCCGGTTTGCCGCCCTGGGAGGGTATAACCTCACCACCGGGCTCATGGACGGTGCCATCCAGGCTGCCCAGTTTAACTTTAACGGCGAGCTGGATAAATTCCTCGATTTTAAATTCTGTTTTGAGGCGGCCAACTTCAATAAGCTGCCGGAGAATGATTATTCCGTCCTGTTTCAGGACGTGTATATAGAGGAGAATTTCCATGAATATTTCAGGTTACGTGAAGGCAGGTTCAAGGCGCCGTTCGGCGAAGAGATTAAGCGCAGCCTGGGCGAAAGGCCGTACGCGGAACGAACCCGCACGTCGAAAAGCATCCCGCCGGGAAGGGGCCTGGGCGTCATGGCTTCCGGACGGAAAATATTCGGCCTGTTCGGCTATGACGTAGGCGTCCAGTACGGAAGCGAACTGGAAAAACCGGACGATGCGGTAAACGAGCTCTGCACGGCAGGCAAGGTATACCTCCGGTACAACCCTGATTCCCTGGACCTCAGGTTCGGCTACAATGCGTATTACGACTATTTCGAGTATACCGTGCCCAACCACAAGCTGGCACACGGCATGTTCCTCAACCTCGAATGGGAGCCCGCCAAAAAACAAAAGCTCTCCCTGCTGGCCGAATACCAGGAGCGGCTTAAAATCAGGAATGTTGTCAACCCCATTTCCGACTGGGCCAGGGGCATTATCGGTTATTTGAGCTACAGGATAGACATGGTGGAGCCTTTTGTTCTTGTCAACTTTCACGATGAAAGCCTCCTTGCCAACGACGCAAACGATATCATCGGATTCACCACGGGCGCGGCCGCCTACTTCATGGACAAGGACCTGCTCCAGCTCAAGCTGAACTATAGCCTCGAGTACGGCGTATTCACCGGTGCTTCTACGAACAATATCTGTCTGATGGTCCAGATGGAGTATTGACCGAAGCCTAAATCAACCGCTGATTACGCTGATTTTCGCTGATAGGCGGGTAACCCGCTGTAGGAGAAAAAATTAAACCAAATAAAAAGGGGGGAAACACCCCCCTAACACCTTAAAGAAGTACAAACAAACCTTTTATAAACCATTCTTAAACCATTGAAATTTATCAGATAGCCCGCCTGTATACCGGAAAGCTTAAGATAATTGATTAATTGCGCTTCCATAACAGGTGTAAGCTGAGTGACCGACTTGAGCTTCAGATTAATTTTATTGTCCACAACAAGATCCGCAATATAATTTCTTTTATATGATACCCCCTTTTTTCTTTTTCAATCAGCTGCCCTGCAGGATTAGTCAAGGCTGAGTAAAGCGAACACGGAGGGTTACCCGCCTGTAAATAGATCAAAGTGGAATTCATTTCCTAATGCAATATAAAATTGAAACATGCTGCACGATTATAAGCTTAAAAAATGACCTGAATAGTAACTAAAAAAGTAATTAATAGAGTGGTTTTAACATCAATTTTTATGTATACTCATAATGAAAGGGCGAAAAAATGAAACACAGTATAAAATTCGAAATATATCATGACGGAGAGTATTATTGCGCCAGATGTTTTGATTTTGATATTTATACACAAGGCAGCACATTGGATGAAGTAATAAAAAATATTAAAGAGTCGGTAAATTTGTATTTTGAGGATGCAGAACCTCAGCATTTTAAAAATGAATATGATGGCATTTTAACAGTAATGGAAATGGCAATCTGATGGGTGCACTTCCTCAAGTTTCAGGCGCAACTCTGTGTAAGATGCTGGTGAATCTTGGGTACTCTGTTGTTTCACAAAAAGGAAGTCATATTAAGCTAAAGTTGATTTGTAAGAAAGGGACACATATTATCATCATTCCCAATCATAAAACGATAGCCAAAGGTACTTTAAATGATATATTGACAAAAGTATGCTTATGGGTGGATAAAAGCAAAGACGAATTAATTGAATTTCTTAGATGAATAAAATTTAATCGATACCTCTTCCGGCTGGGAACATCCATCCTTGTATGAGTCTGATTAATTTCCGCTGTTCCATAAATACAGATAGAGTAATGCCGTGGTTCCTGTGCAGCCCGACTAATGGCCTTAATTGGTACAGCATAAAAAACTCTGTATAAATTATCCTTGACAGAATAATAAATTATGCTACTATTGCTATAAAAAAGAATTGATTTAACAAATAAAAGTATGAAAAAAAGTTTTTCGGTTGCTTGCCTTATATTCTTAACTATCTCTATTACTTTATCCGGAGCAACAAAAGGTATAGTAATTTATGACGAAGGGCTTCATGATACTATTGAATCCAAATTTGACGGGAGGGTGAATGATCACTCATCCTATTATGAAGTACTTCCTCAAAGCACCTATGCATTTTTAATCGGAAATAATGAGTATGAATCTGACAGCGGGTATTCACGTCTTAAATACTGTATAAATGACATAAAGATTATGCATCAAATTTTCACTATTTGCTGTAAATTTGAAGAAAAAAATATTTTTATGTGTGAAAATTTAAGCTACGAATCTTTCCTTTCCCAATTTGAAAATTTTATCAAAAACATGGATAAAAAGAGCAACGTTATTTTTTATTTCAGCGGTCATGGAGATACGGATGGCTCACTTGTTTTTACAGATGGAAAAAAGTGTACTCCCCGGAAGCTTAAGCAAATGATAAATGCTTTCGCTAACGACACGGTGCTGATAATAGATGCCTGTTATTCCGGAAAAAACGACGGACCGCGGGACATCCCTGAAAATGAAGCTTTTAAATCTAACTGTATACGAATTTATGCCGCCCTTTCACATACCGCGGCTAAAGAGATCGGTTATGACAATGCTTTTTTTAAAGAGAATTTGCTTTTTTTTAATGAAACACTCGGATTGCATGATATAAATGGAAACGGTTATTTCACGGCCTTATTCGGCATGTTTTTCAGCCGGTACAAGTTAAAAAAACAGGAGAATATATCCTATCAGGATCTTGTTTACTACATTACGAATAAGGGGAAGATATATGTGGAAACACTGATTTCATCGATAGACAAAGGCTCCTGGGAAGAGGCTGCATACAAACTTGATCAATATCCGAAAATTTATCCGGTTGATGAACGAATCAGTTTTTCCAACCCCTCCCATGCATACCTGATTCTCCAGAAACCATTTGTGGAACAGAAAATCGAAGCCCCCCCTCTTTTAGTCGTTATAAATACCGGTGTTTCCATCGAAATGGAACCTTACAACAAAGTATTTGCTTCCGGTATATTTCCGACCCTGTCTCTGTTATACAATTTAACCAATAATTGGGGAATAGGCATTTCCGTGGGAACCCAATGGGCGCCGACAAATTCCGGTATTCCCGATCCATTTACATTGATAAATTACCCGGTCGCTCTTCATCTTCGGTATTGTTCGGCCCTGAATAACACATTTTATTATACGGTCAACGCAAAAGCCGGAATTGCGATCACACAATTTTTTTATAATTCGCTGCCAAACGAACTTCATTTTGAACCTAAATTTTTCTGGAGTGCAGGCATAGGTATTGGATTTAATTTAGATAGAACGTATGGTATATCCTTAACAATAGATTATAACGCCATGATGCCTTACATGAATGCTTACCATTTTATCAGTGCGGGTATAGAATTAATTATTGATTTATAGAATTCGGAGAATTTAAATGATGAAAAAAATACAAATAGTGTTATTATGTTTGGTTGTTATATTTTTAATATTTTCATGTGAACAGTATCTCTATGATTTACTAAAATTAACCGGTATTGATGATATCCCCTCATTGGAAATCGTCGCGGCAAAGGATGCCAACCTTATTGAATCCAGTTACCAACAGGGATACGTCGCCGACCAGAATTTCGGTGATTATAACACTATCGATTTTGCCGGGACTCAATACGTGGCCCGGGGTATAGTGGGTTTCAACCTTTATTCAATTCCGGCAGGTGCGACTATCCTCAAAGCGGAACTGCGGTATGTCGTGGTAATCCGCGCAGGTTCGGCCAATTATGTCAGTCTGGGACTGGTGGACGATTCAACTTCCTGGCTGGAAAATTCGGTAACCTGGAACAACCAGCCTTCAGCAACGTACATAGGAGATTATGAATTTACCGTAGGAGCGGTTTCAACGATCGATGTAACAAATTTCGTGATAGATGCTGTCGGCAATGATGAAATTCAGTTGAGTTTTCTCTTTTCGGACCCCACCAACAGCACGAACGGTAAGATTGCAGCCCGGGAAAACACACAGTACAGGGAAGCTTATTTGTATATTGAGTATTTACCTTAGAACCAAGCCAACAGATATGAGGAAATCGATAAATGGATTGACCGCATTGGTGCAAAATAACATGAAATTAAATCCTTTTACGAGGTCATATTATGTATTTCACGATAAACCAGGAAAACCATTGAGATAACTTTATTGAGACAAAGACCGGATTTGCATAATGGTATAAACGTCTTGAAAATAATAAAAACCCCTGGACCATGTCGAATCAGGCGCATTTTACAAAACTTAGCTGCCTTCTAATTTAACGGCTGATATTTGGTTTTTACCATTAAAAAATGAACTAATCCGGATATGAACCGGTTAAGGACCAAGCGGTTAATCACCCGTTTTTCTTTACCTTTCCCCCCAAATTGATTATCTTTTAAATAAGGAATTACCAAGTTTTCATCGAGGAGGCCTGCATTGGTAAAGCGGATTTTTCTATCCCTATTTCTACTCACCACCGTTTTTTATTTGCCCGCGCAAAGCGATATCACCTACAAAGCGGACAACTGGCGTGGGAGCTCACATTACAAACTAATCCGCAGTTACAACCCTTTCCTGGCAAGGGTAAGAGCCCTTGCAGGCAAACAGGTGAAGGTGGCCAAAGCAGGATCGGTAACATACGATAAATATACTTATACCATTCTGTCCCTTTCCTATACACCGCCAAAACCAGTTAAAAAGAGGGTTCTTCTGGTGGGCGGCGCACACGGAGACGAGCCTGCGGGGCCGGAGGCAATACTGGCTTTTTTCAGATACGTTAAAAAGAATCCCAAGAAATATGCCGACATCGCCATTGATGCCATTCCCATGATGAACCCATGGGGGTGGACGCATTCCAAGAGGTATACCGGGGACGGGTATGATATGAACAGGGATTTCGTGCTGTTTGTCACCAAAGAAGCGCAGATTGTCAGGGACATCACCAGGGATAAAAAATATGATCTTGCCATCGACCATCACGAGGCAAGCCAGTCCGGGGCTTTCATTTACACGTACACGGACGGTGACGAGATCTTTGCCGAAGATCTCATCAATACATTGAGAAAAAACGGATACGCCATCGCAACCAGCGGCAACAGCCGGTTCCGATGGGGGCTGTTCGACGGCGTTGTGCGCATTCCCGCCTTTTCCGGCGGATCGTTTTTCCGCAACCGTTCGACAATCGCACGGTATTTCAACGAGGGGGAAGGCACCCGCTCCTACACCATGGAGACTTCCGTCTACAAAAAGTTCAACAACAGGATCGACTGCCATTTCTTTGTCATGGAATACATGATCGGTGAGTTGTAAGGCGGTTTCAGCCTATTCGTTTATGTAAAATTTCAACAGGGAATAAACAAGCGACTCGTGCTTGTTCGTCTTGTTGAAGAGATGGCTGTACTTGTAGAAGAAATCCTTCTTGTTTTCCACACCCATCTTGAAGAATATGGATTTGACATGGTCCTTAACCGTGCATTCGGCAATAAACAGCTTGTTGGCTATATCCTTGTATTTTTCACCCACGATAAGATGCTGCAGTACTTCCTTTTCACGCGAAGAGAGGTGGTAGCTGTTGATGATCGAATCATCAATCACCACTTCCGTTTTTAGAAGCGGGTTTAAGTTAATGGCGCTCAGTCGTATGCCCTGCACCTCATTATTGCGCACGATGGGAACGGCAAGACAAATCAATTCGACGGTGTGCTTTTGCACCACGAGGCGTAATTCGATCATCCGGGGTTCGGAGCTCACCAGGACCATCCGCCTGTATTCCTCGAACCTGGCCCTGTCCGAATCATGAACATATCGTTTTAAAAGAACATTTTCCGGCAGAATTTCCTCGTCAAAGGCAAACACTTTCTGGCCGGCCTTGTTCATGTACAGGATGCGGGTATCAACATCCATTTCAATGATAATGGAGGGAAGGTTGGTGACCATTTCCCGGAACTTTTCCTCGCTGGCCTTCAATGAGTCAAGGGTCCGCTTGATTTTCTCAAGCATTTCATTCCGTTCCTTGATGGCATGAATGATCTGTATCGAATTGGTGACCTGTTCACGGACTATGCCGTACACCAGGGCTTCCAGGTCAGTCACCCCGAAAATGATATAGCCGTAATGGGTCTTTTGGCGCATCAATGGCTGCACGGAGAAAATAAACTGCTTTGTTTCATCGACAATACCTTCGGGCAGCAGTTTCTCGGTAATGAATGTGATCGAATTCTTGCCGTTGACAACGACACCCCGTTCATCAATCGCCATGAAAAGCGTCGAATATTTGGGTACGAAGAAATCGGGAAAATCGACCGTGTTCTGGTACAGGCAGAGATAAAATTGATCAATGCCGATGTTTTTCAGGTGAACGGCGAGCTTTTCCGTTATATCTTCGTATTCGTAAACGGCATTCATCTCCTGCGAGAAATAGCGCCATTCCAAGATGGTCTCATCCATTGTCTTGAAATAGTTTTTAAGTTTTTTGTACTTGGTCTCCAGCTGGGCAAAGCCCTGTGATAATTGAATGGAAAAATCATCCTTCCCGTATGAATTACAGCCGCAGGAATTACGTATGATGAAGTGATTCGGCAGGGTCTTGATGGCCGGCGGCTGGTTTTTATCTATGATCATCATGACGGTACTCAAGGCTTCCTCGGCAATCTCTTCCAATGGCTGCCGGACCGTTGTCAGGGGGGGATCGAAATGTTCCGAGATATCCAGGTCATCGAAACTCACGATGGGAATATCCTCCGGCACTTTCTTCCCGAGTTCATTGATCTTGTAGACCACTTCCATGGCCATCATGTCGTTAGCGGATGCCAGCGCATCCACCTCGTTTTGCTGGATGGCTTCGATCATCTGGGTTTCATCAATGACGTCATTAAAGGTACCGCGGAATACGATCGATTTATCAAACGGCAACCCCTTGCTCTTCAGGGCTTCCAGATACCCTGCAAAACGGCTCTCCGCTTCATCATGACCGTCGGGCCCCTTGATGAAACCTATCTTTGTTTTGCCGTGCTTTTCAATCAGGTGAACCACGGCATCCTTCATCCCGCCCTTGTTGTCAACCAGTATGCTCGGGATTCCGGGGATCATCATGGCGATACTGACAAGGGGTATGGAATTGAACCGGTTGCAGAATTCAATGATGTCGTTCTTTTCCGCAAAATGCCCAAGGCTGCCGGCTGAAATGATAATACCGTCCAAAAGGTTAAGATTGACCAGTTCATACACCATGTTGAACCGTTCTTCTTCAATAACAGGCGATTTCAGGCTAAAACCGCTGAAGAAGATCATATTAATGTCCTGTTCCCTTGAAAGCCTGGACAGATGGGTGCTCAAAACAAACTGGTACCGGTGTTCAAACCGGTCCGTAATTACCGCAATATTCCGCCGGTTGGATCTGTATTTCAGCAGCATAAAAGAATCCCGTTCAGATGATTGGCTGTTGCGGGCATCATCAGCTGTCCTTTTGAAACATGTTCTCTTTTCAAGTTAATCAATTCCCCTGCTCCCCTTATAAAACACGGTTAAAACCGGGTTTTTTCAAGATGCTCTATTATTGATTTTACTGGATGGACATGAAAAAAACAAGTACCAGGTCATTACAGGCCCTCTAAAAACAGGCCTGATGCCGGTTATTAAAGGCGTCCCGGCTTAACTTTTATTTCATTATTGGGTATTTTATAGGCAACTATGAATAATTCCATTGAATCCCGATTCAACATCACGCTGAACCACCTCCTAGAGGAAGAACACAGGATTACCGATTTGACCAAATCATATGATATCCTGTATGCCGGATTAAAGGACATTGACCTGCACTATCAATTGATCAACCTCAAGTTCAGGATTGCCCTGCACGTGACAGACTTTATCATGGCCGAACCGGACAAGGCCAGGGTTGAACCGTATTTTAAAATGGCCAGGGGAAAAGCCCGGGAAGCGGTTCATCTTCTGGAAACCATAACTGATCTGAATATTTCGCTCGATCAACAGGACCAGGTCAGGCAGGCACCGGGTTACGGGGAAGCGAAACAGCTGTTCCAGGACCTTCTGTTAAAGGGGGGGGCGGCCTTTTTTGAACAAAAGGAAGCGGACGGGAAAAAACAAAAAGAAATTTTAAAGGCTGTCTCCTCCGCCTTAAGCAAGCATGCCCTGTCCCGCGAAGATAATTATGAAACGACATTTAAAACGGAAAATCTGCCCGGATGGCTGAGAAAACTCGTTTTATTATTCCTCCCCGTATTTGCAAAGGAAAACAAGAAGGACCCGCCCTATGGAATTGAGGAAGGGGAAGAAGAATATCTTTCCTCGAAAAAAATAAAATTACCCCTGTCCCAGGCCATTTATTATATTGAAAATGAGCTCATTCCCTCTTTGAAAAACGCACTTGAAAATTCACCGGGAGATGCCCTTTTACAGGAAAGAATTGCCCGCGTAACCGAGGAACTGGAAACGTATAAAAAGGTGAAGTATTTCCCAAGATCGATTCCCTTGATCCTGGAGAGGAATTTCCATACAGACGGCATCAACCAGTATTCAGAAAACGGAGAAATGCTCGTTACGGTTAATATTCCCGTCTTCTATAAATCGGGTACAAACATGGACAGAATAAGGGAAATGGTGGAATCCGATATCGTACGCAAACTGGCGGGCAAGGGTGTGGATGAAAAACTGGATGAGGAATACAGGCATCTTAAAAAACTGGAAAGCGGCATCAGGGGCAACTCGCGGACCCCGGGTTTCAAGCTGGATACCAGGCTATGGTATTCCAGGATCAAACAGTCTCATCCCCTCCTTAAATCCCTTGACAACAAGGAATCCCTGCAAAAATATATTGAACTGTTCAGGAAAAAAGGCAGAAGAAAATTCGAAAAGTACATCGAACAGGAAATTCGCCAAACAGGGGCCTTGATAAATCCCTTCTGATAAAATTAAATGATAGCATACCCTTTCCCGCGAACGGATTTAATGATCTGCTGCTTTTTCAATCCATCCGGCAGCACCTTGACAATTTTTTTCCTCAGCTTGGAGACATGCATATCAACAACCCGGCTTTGACGATCTTCCAGTGTATTCCAGATGCGGGAAAGAAGGGAGGCCCGGCTGACAACCGAATCCCGGTTCATCAATAATGTTTTAAGAATCAGGTATTCCTGATGGCTCAGGGGGACGGACCTTTGCCCGCAACACAGGGTGTCATTGACCAGTTCCAGGCAGCCCCACTCAAACGAATTCCTGCTATTGTGTTCCTTGAGAACCTTATCCAGCCTGAGTAAAAGTTCGTCGATGGTCCAGGGATCCTTGAGAAAATCAGCTCCCCCGAGAAGAAATGCTTTTTTTAAAAATAAAGGGCTTCCGTAAACAAGTACGGGAAGCCCTGTCTTTTTCAAGTACAACCGTAAAAGATTTAACTTTTCAACGGGTATGATATAGGCATCGGTCACTTCTTCGGATTCCGGATCATCAGAAAAAACAAACAGGAGGTCTTTACGCCTGCCGGCATGAGATTTGACTTTTTCCGTCAAAACCCTGTTTACGGATATGAAATTGATCCGGTATCCGGCAGACTCAGTTCCCGCCTTCACCCTCATTCATTTTTGCCTTCAATTCCTCCAGCAGCAGGTCGGCGCCTTTCCCCTGGCCCGATTCGAGTTTTTTAAATTCGCTTTCCAGGCTGCCCTCCGTGCTTAAATCGGAAAGTTCCACCATGGCATCGGCTTCCGCCTCAATTTTTTCCACTTTCTCCGACATCCTGTCGAACACGGCAAAGGCATCGTTGTTGCCGATATTCCCCATGGTCTGGTTGATTTTCTTGGTGGTTTCCGCCCTTTTTGCCCGCGCAATCAGTATGTTTTTCTTTCTCTGCGCTTCTTCAATTTTATCCTGAAGGGCCTTCAGGGATTCCTTTAATTTCGCGCAGGCCGCATGCTGGGCTTCCCATTGCGGCTGCAGCTGAACCACATAACCTTCATACTCCTGTTTCCGGACCAGGGCCTGCTTGGCAAGATCGTCCTTGCCTGCCTTAACGGCCAGCATCGCCTTGCTTTCCCATTCCTTTGACTTGTTCTTGTTTTCCAGAAGCTGGCGTTCCAGCCTTTTTTCGTCGGCTATTGACGAAGCAACACCCTTCTTGGCTTCGATTAAATGTTCATTCATATCAATGATCATCTGGTTCAGCATTTTTTCGGGGTTTTCCGCCTTGCTGATAAGATCATTTATGTTCGCTTTGAAAACGTCTGATAACCTTTTAAAAATACCCATTGTGTGACCTCCTTATTTATTGTCCCGATACTTGGTAAGTATCTTGTAATGTTGATTAAGAGCCAGGCTTATGGAATCCAATGAGGCCTGGAATTCATTTAGATCCAAATTCTCCGATTCGAGCGAGTCCACCATAACGACATTATCCCCTTCGATCCCATACGCACCATGCGCCAGTTCGGAAGCATTGAGCCTTAAAAGCTCTTCATAAAATTTTTCCTTATTTGCTTTCGGGACACCCATTACTCCCACGGTAACGGTGACAATAGGGTCTGAGGCCATTACAATGACATTATCCAATCCCCTGTCCCTGCCGGTTATTTTCCAAATGCCGTCTCCCTTGTTTTCATAAGGAACATTTAACTTAATAAAATAATCCTCAATTTTGTCTTTAATATTCATAACACACTCCCATAAAAAAAAATTATATGTGATGGTTGGGCATTTTTGCTTACCCGAGTATTACTGTGCCGGTATTATCTATCACCAATATGCTTTTACATTCGGAACACCGGAAACGCCCCGGCTTGGTTGCCTTTAATTTCTTGGAGCAGATGGGGCATTTAAAAATCAACGGGAAGACTTCCTGTTTGCCTGTACTGCTGCTTTTCTGGCTGAAAAAGGCAACCGCTTCATCCAGACTGTCTTTAATGTTAAAAAACTGGGAAAACCCCAGCAACTGGAAGACTTCATATACTTTCGGCTGGATTTCAAGAAGCACGACATCACCGCCCCGCGGCTTGACAGCCTTTAAAAAGGCCGTAAAAGAGCCGATACCCGTACTTGAAACGTAATTCAGGGCCCCGCATTGGAAGATAAGGTTAATATAGCCAACATCAATTGCCTTGGAAACGCGCTTTTGGAAATTATTTGAATTGTAAGTGTCGATATATCCTGTAAGATAAAGAGCCAGACAGCTGTTCACATTATCGAACTTTTGCAGTTTTATCTTCAGGCTGTCATCTTTCTCGTCATCAAATCCTGGTACTATCTCATTATTCATAATTTCCCTTTAATGATTCCTCGTATCAATTTAATATTATACGAATAATATATTATAAATCAAGGCCAGCTGTGTCAAATAAAATTTAAAAAACACTCTCACCGACACCTCGTCAGCAAATTATTCGTACATTACATTCATTTTCGGTGTTAAAAAAAAATATTTCAAGTATAAATTTAAATATTTCATTACTATTTAGGGCAGTTAATCACTCTCCGTAAAGCCTTCAACCTTGACCCGGGGGGAGAATCCAAATATGATGTAATAGAGTGGTTTCGGAGAGTATATACCTGTGGCCGCGGCCACACAGCTGCCGTGACCGCTTCAAGATTCAGGTATGAAATAATGAAAGGATGTAGTATGAAAAAAATATCAATTTACGGCTTATTTTTTATTCTAATATCCGTTCAAATGTATGGTTTAACCAATACCGATCTGGACAGGATAATCGATTTTGACATTAACCTGAAACAACTTCAAAAAGCATTGGATAACGGTCAGGCCAGCGCCGTAAGCAGAACAAGATATTTGATTCTTGACGGCACGGTATCCATTGTACTGCCTGCCGATGTACAGGCCTATAAACTGGAAAGACGGGATATCCTGAATCCCGCGAATTTTGTGAATAAGCTGAAAGCGGGAAAGACGGAAATTGCACAGACAATATTTTCATCCCTCCCGCCGGAAATTCAGGCCGATTTACGGTCCCTCGGTGCCAAGGCACCCGTTCCCGAGGAAACCGTGAAAAATCTGATTAAAGCATTGAATAATGTTCTCTTTCCAAGAAAAGAACCCCTGTCCCTCATTGCCGGGCAACAGATAAAAAAGACACTTCTTTCGGACAATACATGGAAGGAAATCCTTCAATACGAATTGGATGATGACGAGATTTCATTTCTCAACAGGGTTATCATAGACCAGACGTTTACCGGTGATATCGCCCCGTTTACCATTGAAATAGAGCTTATCCGCGGTGAATGGACCAGGGACCAGGAAGTAACGAGTTACCGCTGCCGTATAGCGTTTACGGGAATTATATGCTTTAAACTCTTCGTGCGAAAAACCATTACCCAGTCGGATACCGTGCCGGTCAATTCGAAGGCTCTCATCGTGGCCAAACCGGTTGAACCGGTTCCCTTCGGTAATTCCGGTCAAATATGGTACTTGAAAGGAATATATTTAAGAGGTATCAAGTGAGAATCGCCCTGCACAAGATACATTTTTGAGGTAACCTGGTGAAAAGCGGAAAACATTGCCTGTTGATTATTGGGCTGCCATTAATTCTTATTGCCTGTTCGGAAAAACACACGTACGAGCCTATCATTCTGCCTGAGACGGCCATCCTTTCCGAAACGTCCAATTGGGGTGTCGTCACCTCCAATTTCCTGAGAATACGGGAACGGCCGACGCGTCAGGCAGCGGTAATCACCGGTATTACCAAAGGCATGGTTTTAAAAATCATTTCCACGGAAGGCAAAAAAGAAACCCTCGAAGGACAAACCGCTTACTGGTTCAGGGTTGAGTATAACGGGGATTTGGGCTGGGTTTTCGGCGCCTATATCAACCTGTTCAAATCAAAGGCAGAGGCAGAGGAAAATGCCTTAAAACAACAATGAATTCCGAAATTTTTAACGTTATCCTGCAATGGACCCTGCCGCCCCTGCTTGGCGCCATCATAGGGTACCTGACGAACGATATAGCCATAAAAATGCTGTTCCGCCCGCTCAGGGAAATAAGAATTTTCGGCATCCGTTTGCCGTTCACACCCGGCGTTATTCCCAGACAGCGGTATGTTCTTGCCGAAAGCATAGGGAACATGGTTTCCCAAAACCTCATAACAGCGGATGCCATCAAGGAACACGTGGAATCCCCGGACTTCAATGAAAGCTTCGGTAAAACAATTGAACGGCTCACGGGATCATTCCTGGACACTCCCGTCAGGGGCTTTAATACCCCGGACCTAAGCTTTGCCTATGAATCCTTTTCCCAGTTTCTGGTCCAGACGCTGAACCGGTTTTTCAATTCAGAGAATTTTCTGGCCAGTCTTGATACGATTGCCGGAGAGACTGTTAAAAACTTTTCCGAAAAGAAAATAAAAGATATTTTTTCACAGCTGAATGTCAGGGAAGCCATATCAAAATATATCCTGCCGTTTATTTCCGGACAACAATTAAAATCGTGGCTTCAAAAGGAAATTGCAGGCTGGGTAAAAGACCAGATGAAAAAAAACACGCCTCTTTCCACCCTTGTTCCTCCCGGGATAATAGACGGCGCGGTGGCCGTTCTGAAATCATTTCTGCCGAACCTTACAGACGCCTTTTTCAGCTGGCTTAAGGAAAGCCCCGTAAAAAATGAAATGGAAACACAGGGAAGGAAGCTTTTAAAGACCGTTCTCGACAAACTCAATTTTTTCCAGCGGTTTGTCGTCACCGTCGCCCAGTATGAATCAACCTTGAATGAAAAAATGCCGGATATCATTGAAGAAATCATCGACAGGCTGAAACAGATTGCCATCGACACGGAGAGACTGGACGAATTTGTCCAGGCCATCCGTTCCGGTATCGATCAATGGATGGCGAACGGGATGTTCGATCTCCTCTTTACGGAAGGAATCGATGTGAATGAAAAAATCCAGATCCTGTTCGACAAGCTGTTCGATATCATAGGCAGCGAGGAGACGCATCAATTCCTTCTTGCCTCCCTTGATGAAATCCTCGAGAAAAACGAGGATGTATCACTGGGCCGCATGGCGGAGGAAATCCTCGGACTGGAGCGGGATAAAATCATTGCGATCATCCTGGAACATATGCACAAACTCGTCACGAGTGAAAAAACGGCTGAGATTCTTACAAGGAAAATAATGGAAATCACGTCGGGTATACTCGAAAAATCACAGGATGTGCCTTTGAGGGAGCTCCTGGGCATCCAGGACGATGTCAAAACCAGGATCGACGCGTTCATCAGTAAAAAAATTGGGGTTATCCTTCAGGAAAAACTCCCCCAGATTGTCGAGGGATTCAATGTAAAACAGCTGGTCGTCAATAAAATCAACGGCCTGGACGTGGAAAGCGTCGAGAAACTTCTCCTCATGGTCATTGCCAAACACCTGAAATGGATTAATGTATTCGGCGCATTGCTTGGGGCCGTTATAGGGTTCAGCCAGGTACTGATAAAATTATTTCTTCCCTGAAAAGGGAACCTCGAAAAACCTCAAGGCCAGTCAGAGGTTTTTCGAGGTAATTTTTATCAATCCACCTCTTCGGCTTCCATGTCCTCCAATGAATCGTAATCATCATCTTCCATGGGAAACGAGTCATCGGGAACATATTCATCGTCTTCCATTGGCGGCATATCCGGGGAGTCCTCATCCCCCGGGACCGGTTCGTCCTTGGGTTCAAAGGAAGCCATTATAAGGGGAATGGCTTTAATGAGTTTGTTTATAGTATCCCTGGAATAGTCAGCCTTCATATCGACACTCGCTTTTTTAAGCGAGTACTTGATCGGAGTCTCAATTAATGGCCTCAGTGCATTCAATTCCTTACTATCTCCTGCGATCAGGCTAACTATCATGCCTATTGCGGATTCTATTCTACTTTTGGCCAATTCGGCATCTTTGGCGTTTGTCATATTGATTTTAAGCCCGATTTTCAGGCTTTTTGACAGGCCGATTCCCATTCCGAAACCGGTGAGCGCATTAAACGGTTTCTCCGCTTCTGCCACCATCTCCTTGGAAACAAGCCCCACGGCAAAGATAGTGGCTTTACCGAACTCGGCAACGAGACGATTCATTTCCTTGTTTTTCAGAACGGACTTGGCTCCCTTCATCACGTCAATCATCTTTTTTAACATGGCTTCGCTGTTGGCAAGACAAATATAATTCTTGTTGGTAAAGGCGAACATATCATCACCATCTTCGGGCGATTTCAAGTAAGATACATTCTTGTATTTTGCCGCAGCCAGGTCATGTTTTTTCTTCAATGAATTCATGATCGTGGATGCTTTCTTTTTTACCAGCTGCAAGGACAGGCCAAATTCCATATCATCCATATCCGGCGACAACCTGGTGGTAAAGAAGACGATATTTCCAAGATCTTTCATTACCAGGCCGAATTCTTCCTCCAATTTCGCATCCAAATCCTCGCCCTGTTCATCCGAAGCGGTCCCATACAGGGAATTATTGGCCAATGCTATGAGATCCTGTGAAATCTTGCTTTTTAATCCCTGGTTAAGATCCATACTGATGACCAGGGCCGCATCCGCCGGTACATACATTACTTTATTTGCCTGGGCATTCACAGCCAGGGCAGTAAATAACAAAACAAACAAGACAACAACCTTCTTACCCGATAATTTCATAAAAACCTCCTCAATTAAATATATATTTCCCATTTGACAGTATAAATAACAGGAACCTCATCAAGCCCCAGGAACAGATACTTATAATAATATATTGTAAATATGGGTAATTTTCCAATCTTTTTATTGGGTGCCCGATTGCATTGACAAAGAGCCGGGAATCTGTTAATCAAATTAATCAGGAATGAGCCTCATTACGGTAAACAGCACATCCTTTTCGGCCAAATATGACGGTACCCTGGAGGAGAAATATCTTCTTCTACGAAAGGTATACCCGACTATCCAGTACGGCAGGGACCTGGACCTTGAACGGTACATAAATCTCCGCCAGGACCGGGGAACGGCAGACTGGAAGCCTTTTTATAACAATCTGACGAAAAAATATACGGAGGAAGAAAGAAAACTCCTGATCCATATCCTGAGAAGATACGCGATGGATTTTGAACAGATTTTCTCACGCATCATAGAACGTCTTTTTGAACGGGTTTCCTCGCTGATAGAAGCCAAAATAGACTACATTCTTTCGGTGATGGCGGAGTATCTGGATTTCTCCGAGAAAACGGTTTTTAACAATGAAAACATCCTTGAAAAAATGGAACTGGGCCTGAAGATCTGTTCCGCCAACAGGGAACGGGCCATCGAAGATATTCATCTGCTTGAATACTACACCCGGAAATTCGATTATAAAACCAAAAATTTTGAAAGTGCTTCCTTTCTGCTGACAGGGTACCTGGACGGCTCGCTATTCGTAGAGGACAAGCCGTACGAATTCAATATCAAGGAGGAAGAACAGAGTTACAAGGGACCAAAAACGAAACCAAGGCCCGCTTATCCAAAAATAAAACTCATGCTCACCGAAGACGATCTTGCGAATTTCCACGTTGATGCTGAAATAGAGAGTGAATACGAGATGGCCTACGCCTATTTCCAGAAATACCTAAACTTCATCTACGATCGCGAATTCGCGACCAAACTTTTCTATTATTCCAGGACCTACGGCACCAACCATTTCAGGATTTATGAAAACATCAAACGGGGGTGCGACAATAAACTCAAATCCGAACGTATTTTCGACGACATTTTCAAAGTTATCTGCAATGGCAAGTACGTTTACGATGTGAACAAGGAACGCACCGTTATCGGCAGGGTTTTCAGCTTTGAGTCCGCCTATAACCAGCCGCCGGGAAGAAAGCCGTCCCGGGGAAACGGGAGCAGGAAAAAAACCATTGCACGGGAACAGGAGTCCTCCCCTCCTGTACAAGAGAAACCCGTCAAGCAAAAACAGCCGAAAAAATCGCCAAAAAAAACGGAACTGCCTGCAGAAGCGCCCCCCATCCGGAAGGCGGAAAAGCCCAAGCCAGTTCCTCCGAAAAAGAAAAAAACGGTAACGAAAAAAAAGGACCGGAAACAGTCCCTGCGTTTATTCGCCCAGGCAAAACAGCAGGCCGGGAAATCTTTTACCAGGATGCTTTCCTCCCTCACCGAAAACCGCAGGGAGCAGAATATGCTCAAGGAGGAATTCAAGAACAGGCTGCCCGAATATATACTCGATTTTTACAACAAATCGGATAAAAAGCACCTGGAAAACGATCATGAATTCAGACAGGTAAAAGAAGTGATCAAATACATCATGAACCATCATGAAATGCTGCTTACCGATTTTGAGCAGACGGAGAAATATAAAACGGACCTGGAAAAACTCGGTTTTTCCGTTACAAACGCGTATACGATACTTTTACAATGTTTTACGGACCTGAAGACCGATTTTCTGACGGGGAACCTGACCAAAAGGCGTTTCTCGTGGTTTTTCAACCTTTTTTCAAGACGCGGGAAAAAGACGGGTAAAAATTGACTTTCATTGATTCTGGTGATACAATGTTAAATACAATACGGTACCCATGATGAAAAAATACTATGTTCTGACAATTTTGCTCTTAGTCGCTTACCCGGCAGCGTATCTCACAGCCCAGGCCCCCCCTCCGCAACCTACTCCTGAAATTATAAAAACTGATCCCACAGAAAATCAGAAACTCTCATACACTACAAATACATACACAATAATTGTCGAAGCTCAGGACGTTAACGGAATTAAAGAGGTTGTAATTTTAGTAGACGGTCGCCTATTAGTCACAAATAATACCTCGCCGAATGTGTATGAAGCTGTCTGGCAAAATATACAGTCCGGTTCTCATGTAATTTCCATAAGGGTTACCAATGTAAATGACCAAACGGAACATAAAACATTCAACATTTCGAAAGCCGACGTCCCGAACCTGATTGCGCGTTGGAAATTCGATGAAAAATCCGGTGAGGAAGCCGCAGACGCTACGGGAAATGGGAATACCGGCATTCTCAACAACATCAAGTTCGCCGACGGGATAAGAGACGGGTGCTTTTATTTTGACGGTTCCGCCTTCGTTCAAACCAGCCCGGGCCTCATGAACAACCTTAGAAAATTTACAGTGGCCGGCTGGATCAAGCCGGAGCAATTCGGCCCCAAAATGAGCTTTTTCGGGCAGAACGATATGTTCGAATTCGGCTTAAACAGCGGCACTGCCATACTTGCCTGGATAACAAACAACGAAACAATCGATAGTGTGTATATCATGCCCAAAAATGAATGGCACCATGTAACGGTGGTCGCTGACGGCGAATCGGTTGCATTTTATGTAGACGGGAATCTCCCTAATCCGGAATCCAAAAAATTTAATCAGACAGTTGTTTACGGCAGTTCGACGGATCCATTCAATATCGGAGGCAAGGTATTCAATATCAATCAGGGCGAGTATTTCAAGGGTTGGATAGATGATGTCCGGGTGTATGACACGGCATTAGAAGTAAGGGATATTAAAGAACTTGCCGCCGTCAATGGTAATTTACGGCCGTCAATATCTTTTATATCACCCTTCAATGGGCAAGATTTGGAAGGACCGCTGAACCTCACGCTGAGTGTGAATGCCGATGACTTTGACGGGGAAATCAGATCCGTTGAATTTTATTCCAACGGTCAGCTTTTGGGAATAAGCAGTTCAACCGCAAGCCCCTACACTTTTCAGTGGCAGGGGATCATGCCGAAAAGCTATACCATGGTAGCGGTGGCCATCGATAACGGCGGTCTGAATGCCAAGGTTCAGGCCATCATGAATGTCAAACAAAAAGAGAACAAAATTCTGGGGTACTGGAGCCTCAATTTCGAAGAAGGGGATGTCGCGACCGACGGTTCTCCGAACCAGAACAACGGTAAAATCGTCGGCGCCCTGCGGGTTCCGGCCATTGACGGCGGGGGCCTCCGGTTCACGGGGGAAAGTTACGTCACCGTCACGAAGGGCTTGCTCAACCATCTTCCGGCATTCACCATTGCCGCCTGGATAAAACCGGAATCGGGAGGAGATCATCTTGGATTCGCGGGACAGGACGGTGTGATCGAATTCGGGTTTTACTCTGGCAACAAGATCACTCTTTACACCGCGGAGGGCGGCACTCTGGAATGCGACTACCCCTATGACTTCAATGAATGGCACCATATAGCGGCTGTCGGCACCGGCATGGGCCTTTTTCTCTATATTGACGGCGAGCTTGAAACTGAACCCGACGCGGCAGTTCAAACGACTACCGACTATGGTGCTTCAGACGGATATTTCAATATAGGAGGCGGCGGCATTTTCGAGGCTTCCGGCAATTACTTCCCCGGGTGCATGGACGAAGTAATCGTGTATTCAAGCGCGTTGACGAAAGATGAAATCAAAAACATGATCAACCGGGTAGCAAGTTACACGCCGAGTATAAAAATAACACAACCCGTTCAAACCGAACCGCTGAATGTAGCACAGGAAATTATCATTTCCGCGGATGTCCTGAACAGGGGAACGGAAATTTTGGGGATGGAATTTTACATAAACGGGGAGCTGCTTACAACGGTGACCACGGAACCGTACATGTACCAATGGAAGGCTGCCGAAACGGGAAACGTAACCATCAAGGCAAGGGCACAGAATGTCATGGGCAATTTCGGCGAGGATTCCCTGACGATCACCATCGGCGAATCGGATGGTTCCACAGAGAATGATGAATCCAGCCCGGAACCGGCGGATGAAAACCCGCAGGCAACGGATGCCCTGAACCCCATGAATACCTCTTCGAACTTCAATTCAAACATCAACCGGGAATTCCCCAACAGGAACACCCAGCCTCCCGCACGCACCTACGACAATACGCAGGCCGTTCCCACCGTCGAACCGCCGAATATCGCAAAACTGAAATATTACATCGCCACACCCCTTGAACTTGAGTATATACCGGAAGAATATGTCGACGTCTTAGTGGAAAACAAAATTAAAAAGGAAAATCAAACGAAGAAGCAGCCAAAGAACACGCCGACACCATCCGAATCGGTAAATACAGCAACACCTTTTGTGAAGATAGCTAACCAGGGGTCGGGTAAAATTGACGGACAGGGCGGTTCTTTTGATTCCCGTCTGTTTATCGTGATTATTCCCATTCTCCTGTATATTCTGGTGGTAGGCCTTATATTCCTGAGGTCCAGGAAAAAAACACAGTAAAACCCTGTCAGGTCTTCTCTTCGTCCGCCTGTTCCTGGCTGGTAATCTTCAATCTGGAGGAAAGGTATTCATTGATCCTCAGCTTGTAGTGAAGCGGGATCTTGTCTTTTACGAATTCCAGGCCCAGTACGGTAAAATCTTTCCTGTCCTTGATTTCATCACAGCGGAGAACATTGGCAAGGAGCGGAAGCTTTTCATCCGGGTCGACGAATTGCATCACAAGTATTACCTGCTTCCCCGAATATTCTTTTGAATTCCCCTGGGCCACGATCTTGGCGCCTGAAAAGGAAATATCCCTCAACAGGCATTTCCGCTGGTTCCTGTCCAGTATGAGAACCGTATCGGCCTGCTTCAGCTTCAACTCCCTGATTTTATCCGGAGTGATATTGATCCTTTCATCCTTCCTCTGTTCGGCATTGGATTTGGCTTCCAGCAATGACCCGATGATTTCTATCAGTGCGTCCGGCGGTTTCTGGTTATACTGCACATAAATGAAAAACAGGTTCGGTTTATCCGATTTAAACGGGCTCTGGTTTGCGATCTTGGATTTGATGAAAAACGTCAGGGGATTGGTCGAGTCCTCCCTTCCGAAGGCAAAACGAAGGGATACCCAGTTCGAGTGGTCCCGTAATGTATCGAAGAATACGGAATCCAGCTGGGCAATTATCTTGGCACCTTCGAAAGATGTTGAGTGAAGTATGCAGGGAAGGTTCAGGCTCCCGCACTTTAAATAAATTTCATCCGGAATGAGCCGGACGAGGTTTATCACATCCTTGTTGAACGTGATTTCAACTTCCTTGTACGAGTTATATAATAAATCTATCTTATGTTGAGTTATATGACTCATTTTATCATTAAAATAAAGGAAAATTGACTAGACTTCCATTTTCCTTTAATCAAAAGTGTAGTAAGAAACCCCCTTAATGTCAAGGAAAGACGGTTTTAAAACATTATTTTGAGGATTTCTCAATTGATTTCCCAGGAAATTTTATTATGGTCAACGAACAGGTGTATGCTTTTGCCTTTATCCGGTTCGGAATACACGTCAAAACAGGCTTCCTCAAGATATTCGGTGATAAGCGATTTTAATCCGCGCGCACCCGTTTCCTTTTTAATGCAGTCGCCGACAATCCTGTCATAAACTTCCTCATCAATGAGTAAACCTATGCCGTCCAATGCGAGCTCGTTCCTGTATTGATCCACCGTGTTTTTCTTCAGTATCTGCTTTAAATCGCCCGGTGAAAGTACGTTGAACGGTATAATTCTTGAAAAACGCCCGATTAATTCCGGCATTAGCCCGTACGATTCAAAATTCGCCGCTTTTTCAATATCTTCCCGTGTAATTTCAGTGGATATACCCAAATTGGCCTTGCTGATCTTCTCACGCGTAAAGCCGATATTGTCTTCCCTCGCCTTGTACAGTAAAACTTCCCTGAAGCCGGAAAAAGCGCCGCAGGCAATGAAGGGAACATCCACCGTATCGAATCTTATCCTGGGGGCATAAGTGGAGTGGCTTAATTCCAGGGGGACGTCAATCATGGAAGCTTCCAGCATTTTCAGGAGTTCCCTCTGCACACCGAAACCGGTCACGTCCTTGGTAGTGCCTTGACCGGCAAACACCGCGGTATTTTTCGATGAAGCGATTTTATCGAATTCATCCAGGCAGACTATGCCGACAGAGGCGAATTCGGGGAAATCCCCCGATGCGTATATGAGTTTGGTTATAATGCCGGGAATATCCTGACCTACATATCCCGTTTCCGAATAGGAGGTGATGTCGACGATGATAGCCGGTATTTTCAGTATTTTCCGGAATAAAAGCTCGATTAAATAAGTTTTACCGCAACCCGTAGGGCCCAAAAGCATTAAATTCTCTTTGGAGGGAAGCTTCTGCCGCTCTGTTTTTTCAACATATATCTTTTTTATTCTATTAATATGTCTGTACGCCATGAGGCAGAGGGCTTTTCTGGCGGATTCCTGCCCTATGTATCCGTATTCCCCCAGCATTGTAAACATTTTTTTGGGAGTATATAGCGGTATTTCTCCGACGAGGGTGGCTAAATCCTTTCTGTTACCGCTTAAATCATTGTATTCACCATATTCACGTACAAGCATTTTACCTACTGTTGCAAGGATAGCAAAGGAATCCGCTTCCCGTCAAGACGGATACGATTGGAGTTTTTTGCGCTGTACCTTTTCAGGCCATTTGTCGGGCTGCACAGGAAGCCCGGCTCTACTTCGCTCCGCTCAGATGCCGCCGTG
>JAFGKU010000005.1 GCA_016928415.1 Spirochaetales bacterium | reverse complement strand
ATAATCATTTAGGTCCCGGGCTTTTGGAATCAGCCTATCAGGGAGCGTTCTGTGTGGGGTTGTCTCATGCAGGAATCCTCTTTGAATGCCAGAAACCATACCAGTTGCATTTCCTGGGGGAAAGAATTGGGGTATATGTGGCTGACCTGGTCGTCGATAACAGTCTTATTATTGAATTGAAGTCCGTCACTCAACTCACGTCTGTCATGGAAGCCCAGTTAATCAATTATTTGAGGCTATCCAGGATTAAAGTCGGTTACTTAGTAAACTTCCATGGAACTCAGCTGATTTTCCGTCGTTTTGTCTGTACCCGAAATACCGTCCCTTTCCACAGTGCGAAAGGTAAAGGAGGATAATACTCCTCCTTTACCTCATAAAACTCTTTCGAGGATGCCCAAGGACGCATTCCCATTAGATAAATGAGGTGTCAATACCCCCCCATTGTACCAAAAGAGTTCAATATACTTTTCTTGTCAGACCATTCCGTTTTTCTTTCTGACATCGTTCCAATTCAAATTGAAGTCGGTTTATCTGTCGGATCAATTCAGCCGGATTAAGATTCCGTCTGTTTTTTTCCATCTCGCTTTTTTTCTTTTCGCTTAATATCTTTGATGCGATCAACCGCTCATACGGTGTCCGGTATGGTTCATACCGTTTGATGATCCGGCTTCCCATCCATAATCGCAGAAATTGTTTTCCCAAGCTTTGTAATCAATGCAATGGCGTATTTCCGGTTATATCCGGTTATCTTCTGAACTTCGCCCAGAATTTCCCCTTTCTCCTTTTTTCTTGCCTGTTTGTACTCCATGACTCTTTTCTGCAGTATTTCCCGTCTTGTTTTCATTGACAACCTCACATCCGTTTCCCCCTAAACCTTTGGTCTTGGGGGTAGATTAGCCTATATTTCGGTTAGATTTATATGTGAGGCAGCCATAACCATTTGGGTTAGATTTTTAAATGAGGCAGCAGGTCGAAGTGCGTCCGGTTCAGTTTATATCACTTTTTCTTTTTTTTCTTTTGACCGGCCACTGACAATTTCCCGTCTCCATCCGCGGCAATACTCATACGCCCCCTGAGCTTTTCTTTTTTCTCCTCTTCCTCCAAAACCTTTTGTTCCATGACCTTGTATTTTTCCTTATGATCCGTTCCATCGGGATTGACGGTGTATTCGGTCTGCAAAAATTGCCGAAGGAACACGATTTGAAATGCCATATAGATTGCCAGGGCAATACCGCCTCCGCCCAGTAAAATGCCGATCAAAGGGGTTCGGTCCATGAGAATATAACCATGTCCGCCAACTAATCCTAGAAAGACAAGGAAAAACGCGGAGTCTGCATTGAAAAGCCATTGATATATTTTTACTTTTTTCTTAACCAGTTGTATATAAATCACTAAATACAGGAATGTCCCGGCGCCCAGGCCTGCAGCCGAAGCCAGATGCACCGGCTCATTCATATCAAAAAGCAGGGTGAAGATGAAAGCAAGAATCAAGCAAGTGGCGGCGTTAACCAAAACGCCGATTTTCCAGTTGCGCGGAGAGTTTTTGTTGGGGATAAAGAACAGGTTGGGAATGCGGGCCATGAACCCAAAATAACACAATCTTGCAGTATAAACAATATCGGGAAAGGCCTTCGGTGTATCCTTCGTTTCGGGATTATGCCAGACCGCGTTCCTCCACTATATCCAGTAACTGGTCAAAGCCGATTCCGTAGTTCAGGGCAATATCCCTTGCATAGCTTTTGCCGGCAGGCGGTCCGGGAAGGATTTTAAAGGTGCGTTTGATTTTTTCTCCCGCTCCCTCATTGTCGATTACCCGTGATACCATGCTGATTAATTTGCTTTTTCCCTTTGTGCTGTTATTAATTTCATTCACCTGCATGGCCAGGTCATGGAAATGGGTGGCAAACACAACCTGCGAACCGATTATCCTGAATACCTGCATTATCTCTTTCACAATAAAAAGGCTTTCCGCGTAATTGGTGCTGGCAAACGATTCATTCATCAATACGAGCGACCGGTCCGTTATTTTATGAATGCAAGATTGGAACCTTTTTGCTTCATCGGCAAAACGTCCCAACTGCCGGGAAGTCTGTTCATCGGTCTGGAAGTGGGTGAAGATTGTATCCACCGGGCTCATCACCGCCCTTGTACCCGGAATGAACAGGCCTGCCTGGAACATTACCTGGGATAAACCGACGGCTTGCGTAAAAACGGTCTTTCCCCCCTGGTTTGGGCCGGTTAAAATCAGGATGCGCCCTTCATCATCCAGGTGTACATTGTTGGTTATAATTTCTTCATGCAGGTTATCCTGGTTCCCTGTGCCGTATTTGTGTATGAATAAATTGATATTATAATTATTTTCAATTCTGATGACCCTCTCCTCGGCGGGAGCGATATCAGGTTTGCATACCGGCATCTGATTCTCTTTTAGCAGTAAAAGCAGGCGGATGCTGCTTATGTAAAAGAGGATGTCCTTATGAATCTGCGTAAAAAGATGCGTGTTGATTTTTATGTAGCGGTTCAATGCAGCCTGTATCTGCGCACAAATTTT
Organism: Spirochaetales bacterium; assembly: GCA_016928415.1. Lineage (GTDB taxonomy): Bacteria > Spirochaetota > Spirochaetia > SZUA-6 > JAFGRV01 > JAFGKU01. Next base: position 17,283 of record JAFGKU010000005.1, on the reverse strand, counting down.
CTTCAGTACCAGGTCCAGGTCGGCAAACAGGGGCGACAGTATTGAAGACTCTTTTCTATGCAGCGGCGTGGCGCTGTTTAGATCATCTGTATTCCGGTTAAACAGTTTGTTCATAAGGCCCGGTGATTTATTGTCAAATACTTCCGTATTCAGGGATATCAGGGTGACGCTTTCGGGGTGCAGGCTGTCATCCAGGTTTATCCCAATGCTGAGGCTGCGAAAGTTACGGATTTTCCCGGACAATTCCGGCAATTCTTTCCGTAGATGCATGAAATTTTCATTGTCATACATGGCGCATATCAGGTCATAAAGGTTTCCCAGCCCTGCTGAAATCCGGGCCTTGTTTTGTGCTGTGACGCCGGATTTTTCAAAGGCCTCCTTCAACAGATCGATACAGGTTATATAGTATTCCAGTTCATTGATCCTGTAAACGAGTTGATATACGGGGGAATCATTGGCAAAGCGGGCTGCCCGGTAATTTGTCAACTCCTCGATCAAAGGATACAGTTTTTCAAACACCTGAAAGACTTCGGGCAATTCCAGCAGGTCCCTGATAATATCCTGCCTGTATTTTATGGTATCGCTGCTCGAGCTGGGATGGTGCAGGATGTTCCTGATGAATTCATAGGGCTTTTTTTGTAATAATGTCTCCGGCATCATAAAATCAACCAGGGTATCCAGTTCAAGGTCTTTTATCACATCCGTTTCAAGCCCGAATGATCGATCATTCTCACTGTCCGGAAATAAAAGGCTGAATTGCCCGTGATCATGCATTGTTTTCCTCCCTTATTTTGAGTACATATGTGCAAAACGACCGGATTTGTGTTGTATATAATTCAAGAATTTTAGCCGGTGACTTTTTTAATACATAACGATGGTAATAATAATCCGCAGCAACCCCGGTCAGCATATAGCTGAAAATGTCCGCAATAGCTTCCGGTGATTCGATCGCAATCATTTTCAGCTTCTGCATTGATGTGAAAATTTCAACCATTAATTTCCTGCTGTGATTCCGGGCTTTTTGCACAATTTTAGCCGCCGTTTTATTTTTATACTGTTCTATGGCGATGATACGGCTGTAAGCCATTAATTTTACATCATGCTCGGTTTCGTACATCATTCGGACCAGCTTGTTCAGGAAACCCCGGATTCCGTGCTGCTGCAGCATCCCCTCCAGGTCAATGCTTCTTTCCACCGGGCCAATGATTTGTTCCTGGTAATAGTCGTATACCTGCTCCAGCAGATGGTTTTTGGAACTGAAATGATTGTAAAAGGAAGCCGGGCTGACATTTGTTTTTCCTGTAATGTCGCGTATGGATACCGCATCATACCCTTTTTCCGCAAATAACAGGGCCGCGTTTTCCATAAGTTTTTCTTTTGTCGTGTTTCGTCTTTTATCAATTTTCATACTATCACCTGTAAAACCGGTAATTCTAACTATTTACATTATATATATGAACGTTTGTTTATATATATACATTGAATGAGTGTAAAAGTCAAGGTGTTTCTAAGATGATTATTTAACCAACTGAAGTTATCATTTATACCGCTATGGATTTGTCCCCTGAAATTTGCATATTCCCGGGAAATGCATATACTTACTTCCTATGAGTGTACCCGTATCACAGATTCATGGCAGCAAGTTAAATCATCTGATATTTCAAATTGGGTGTTACGCCGTATTGTTTCTGTTTCTGCTTTTTTTTGGTTTTCCTTTTTACATGATGGCCGTGCTGGCATCGCATACGGCTCCTGTTGACTGGTCCCAATCCAATCCGTTTCTGTTCGGGGCGCACTTTATAGACAATGCTTTGGCCCTTTTCCATGACTTGATTTTTGTAAGAGCCATACTTAACAGTATTGTCATTGCCGTGCTGACTACCTTGGTCCAGATCATATTCTGCACAATTGCGGGATACCTGTTTGCCAAATGCGAATTCAAATTTAAGAAGCTGCTTTTCGCCCTCATTGTCGGGTCCCTGATGATTCCCGTTTTTCTAAAGATAGTGCCATTGTACCAGATGATGGTTTTTTTAAGATGGACAAACACCTATCTGCCTTTTGTTGTCCCGGCCATTGCCACCCCTTTCGGTATTTTTCTGATGAAGCAGCTTATTGAAACAAGCCTGCCGAACGCATTGCTTGAGGCCGGAAAAATGGACGGGTTGAATCCCTATCAAATTATATTTTCTATAGTTTTTCCGGTGCAAAAAGCTTCAATAGCCGTTCTGGCCACCATAAGTTTCATCATGACCTGGAACGATTACCTGTATGCCTTCATTATGCTGCCGAACAGGGAGTCTTTTACCATTCCCATTGTGATTCAATCCATGTTCAATACCCTTGGCGGGTCTTCTTATGGCCAGCTTATGATCGCCAATGTCGTGACGCATCTGCCCATTCTGCTCGTATTCCTGTTTGCGTCGAAACAGATCATCCGTAACATTCTTGCGGGAAGCATAAAAGGATAGGGGAGGTGTAGAATGCAGTCAACCGGTAGGAGAAAAAAGGCTCAAATGGATGTATTTGTCCTTTTAGCGCCCGTTGTCATTGTTTTCGTGGCATTCACGATTGTTCCCTTTCTCATTTCACTGATCATATCTTTTTTCAAATATACCGGTTACGGTAAAATGGAATTTGTGGGCTTGAACAATTATATCATTACCTTGACCGGAGACGCCAATTTCACGAGAAGTACCATTGCCACATTATTGATTTTCCTTGTCAGCGTAGTGCCGCAGAACCTGATTGCCCTGGTGCTCGCCCTCATTTTAAATAACAGATTCATCAAGCTCAAGGGGTTGTTCCGGGCTGTTTTTTTTATGCCGTACATAACAAGCGGTATCTCCCTTGCCATTGTTTTTATGGGTATTTTTTCCGTCAAGGAAATATACGGCATCGCGAACTACATGGGAAGCCTGTTCGGTTTGGAACCGATAAACTGGTTTGCCAATGCCGATACCATGTATATTGTAATCGGACTTATCCTGAACTAGCGTTTCATCGGGTGGATCATGATCATGTACCTGGCCAGCCTGAGCTCAATATCGGAAAACCTGTACGAGGCAGCGGACATCGATGGGGCCGGATTTTTATCCAAGCATAGAAGAATAACCTTGCCCCATATGATTCCCATCATATTTTTTACGGTTACAATGACTACCATATACGCCGTTCAAACCTTCAATGAACCGTTCATGTTCAGCGGCGGGAGCCTGGAAGCATGGAGCGGGCCGCAGGGCCTCGGCCGGCCCCTTGCCGTCTATATCATCTGGCTTATGCGCAAGGCCAACAGGATTGACAGGGCGAGTGCCGTGGCGTGGATTCTGTTTATTGTGGTCCTTGTCATTACGCTGGTAAACAGAAAAATTCTTAACCGGATCAATAAAGATTGAATTGACATTCATTTCAAAACGGCTTTCTCATGGGGTGCATCGTTGATTGCCCTTCCCGGTATTTTAAGGTATTGTATCCGGGTAAGGAGGAAACATGAACTGGGAAAACATGACATCACCGGAATTCGAAGCGGCCGTCCCGCAATGCGGCGGTGTTTGCCTTTTACCCATAGGGGTGGTAGAGAAACACGGGGACCATTTGCCGCTGGGACAGGATACGATCTATATACATGAAGCGGCAACCCGCGCTGCCGGGAGGGAGACGGCCATGGTCTTTCCTTTTTATTATTTCGGTCAAATCCTGGAAGCCAGACATGTGCCGGGAACCATTGCCATAAGATACGAACTGCAACTTTCCCTTCTGGAAAACGTCTGTGATGAAATACACCGTAACGGATTCCCCAAAATCATCATTGTAAACGGGCATGGCGGCAATTGCTCGCTTCTTAATTATTTCTGCCAGATCCAGCTGGAGCGTCAAAAGTCTTACATGGTCTACCTGAGCGACATCGTTTTACCGGATAATAAGGCGGCGCCCTGGAAAGAAGCGGCCGTTGACGGTCATGCAGGGGAACTGGAAACGGTTTCCATGATGTACTTGAGGCCGGAGCTGGTAAAAGCTGACCGCTTTGCTTCATATGGAATGCCTTTGGACCGTTTAAAGGCTCTGAAGGAAGTGCGGATAACCACCGGCTTCAACTGGTATGCGGATTTCCCGGGTCACTTTGCCGGTGAAAAGGTCTCTTTGACACGGGAAAAGGGGGAAGCCTTTGTGAACGCCCACCTGGACCTGCTGGTCAAGCAAATCAAGGCGGTGAAAAAAGATGATGTGACACCCAGACTGCAGAAGGAATTTTTTGAACGCGCGGAAAAGCCGGCCAACCGGTATCCATGATATGGACAAAGTCAAGTGAAGCTTTAACAAAGAGAATAAACCACAGATTGCACAGATTTTCACAGATGAGGAGGGCTGGCCCGCTGGAGAAAAGAATTACCGCGGAGGCGCAGAGGACGCAGAGCAGGATAGAAAATCGTCGAACGCATTGATCGTTGGTCAAAATAAATAATAATTCTTTGAATTTCTATTTATCTATATTTGGGTTCAATAATTAAATGTATATTATTATATACACGTTAATCGATATCTTTTCTTTCGCTACAGCGGATTACCTGAATAATCTGTGAAATCTGTGTCATCTGTGGTTCCTTTTATTTCAGTTTTAGCCCCTGAGGTTACGCCTTCACCGCTCATTCAAAATCCCTCTCATCCCGGAAAGTTGGCTTATGTTGAAAAAAACCCGGAGGTGTTCGGCGATTTCCGAAACGCTCCGGGTTAAATCGTTTGTTCGGATTTTGTTACTGGATAAAGGGTTTGCCGTCGTATACAATGGATTTCAGGAGATTTTCCGCAACTTTAACGGCTGCCGGTGGCAGCTTGGCATAGTCTACCGTCTCGTTAAATTTCTGTCCGTCATGGGTGATCCACCAGAACAAATCAACAACCGCCTTGCATTTATCCTTGTTCCCGTAAAAAGTCTGGTCCTTGTAGATTAAGAGCCATGTTGTGGCCGATATAGGATAACCCTGTGCCGCATCACTGTCCACGATATCCACCTTTGCATCCGCGGGGAATTTCACGTCGGCCGCGAGGGCGACGGCTGAGAGGTTACCCGGGTCGATAAAATTCCCGGCCTTGTTTTTAATCTGCGCCACCGGCATCTTGTTCTGACGGGCGTAGGCTATTTCGATATAGCCGAGGGCACCGGGTACCTGCTTGATATTGGCTGCCACGCCTGGATTTCCCTGGCCGCCTACTCCAACCGGCCAGTCGGGAGATTTACCCGTGCCGATCTTTGCCGCCCATTCGGGACTGACCTTGGTCAGGTAAGTAGTAAAGTTGTAAGAAGTACCGCTGGAATCGGATCTATGGATTACGGCGATGGGCATATCCGGCAGTTTAACACCGGGATTGAGGGCCGTAATGGCAGGGTCGTTCCATTTTGTTATTTTCCCGAGGAAAACGTTCGCTATGGTTGTACCATCGAACCTTAACTGGGGATCTATCCCGGTAAGGTTGTAGGAAATTACGATCGCGCCTATGCAGGTCGGAATATGAATGACCTCGGCACCGGCGGCAGCTATTTCGGAATCCTTCATCGGGGCGTCACTTGCACCGAAGTTTACGGTTTTTGCCGTGAGCTGCTTGATTCCTCCGCCGGAACCGATGGCCTGGTAGTTCACCTTGTTTCCTGTCAGTTTCGAATATTCATCGAACATCACCGTGTACAGGGGTGCGGGAAATGTCGCGCCTGCCCCGCTCAAATCGAACATCTTGTCCATTTTTGTATTCGGCTGGGATGAATTAGGACCGGATTCCCCGGATCCTGTTGCGGATACCAGCGCTGTAATGGTTGAAAGAATGGTTAAAATAATGAGAAATTTTTTCATAAATATACCTCCAATATTTGTCACTTGAATTTGGCAAGCATTTTTTTGAATATGGTTAGTGTTTTGTTAAGAATTTGTTAAAAGACCGAAGAATAGCAGTATTTTACGGGTGCCAATAGTAAAGGGAAAGACTTTTAATTATATTTTTCTTTCGCCTGTCAGGACATCTTTTATTATATCCAGAACTGTTTTGTTTTTTAAATCCTTGAATTCACCGGCATCAAGGAATGTTCCATGACAGGTGTTGCATTTTTCATACCATATGTGGGACTGCTTAACATCGACCATTGGTATCATTTTTACTTTGCATTTGGGACAGGTGATATTACCGGGCATTCATTTTTTACTAGAGGTATAAATAAAAAGTGATTTCCGTTTTTGTTCCCGTGCCGGGTTGTGAATAAATATCTATTTTTCCGTTATGTTCCTCGATTATGTTCTTTGAAATGTAAAGGCCCAAACCGGAACCGCCGCTGGATTGTTTAGTTGTGAAAAAGGGTATAAATATTTTATCAAGGATTGCCTGATCTATGCCTGCGCCATTATCTTCAATGGACAATAAAATGTTCTTGTTTTTCTCAAGGACTTTTGTGGTAATCACGATCTTTCCTTCATTGAAGGAATGGTTGGTATTCTTTTTTTCCTGTATTGCATGGCAGGAATTTACCAGGAGATTTATGATGACCTGTTCGAGTTGTTGGGAATTCCCCTTGATTTTGGGCAGGTTTTCGGTCAAACGGAATTCCGGAGAATCAATTACCGGCTTTAACTGGAATGAGAGCATGGAAACGGAGAACTTCAAAATTGCATTTATATCCACTTCCTCGGCATGTTCCGGATTCACGCGTTTGTAGAAATTCCTGAGATTGTTGATTATTTTTTCATTTCTTTCGGAGCACTCCAGGATAATATTCAGTCCTGATTTGAATTTGTCTTTTAAAAGGGAATAGGGCAGGTTGCCTATAATATCATTTACATCACATTTTTCATCAAGGTGTTGGAGTATATGGGGCGAATAACTCATTAAAAACTGGCACGCATTGAATATGGCACTGTTGGGATTCCTTAATTCGTGAGCAATACTGGAGGCAAGCGTGCCGATCGTAATGAGTTTGTCGGCTTGTATAAGCTGCTGCCTCTGGTTTTCCTTCTCTTCATTCAATTTATTTATCTGGGAAATGAGTCCTACCGATTCAGTATACAATTCGGCATTTTCTATCGCGATTGCAGCCTGCGCCATAAAAGCATTCAGAAGTAATTCGTCATCTTCGTTAAAGGCACATGCTTCGCTGGAATTATCAACATAGCATACCCCGATTTTTTTGTCCCGGTGCGTAATCGGTACACAAATAACGGATTTCCCGTCTTCAATGGTTCCCGGTTTGTTAGTGGCTGCCGTTGTCTCCCCCGAAGCATGGGAAAACACCCTGTTGGCCAATAAAAAAACTGACATGTCCGCATGCATATTGTTCTGCACCCTGATTTCAAGGCTGCCTGTGATTTTATTCCTGATTAACAGGCACCCCCTCCTTGCATTAACCGTTTCCATTGCTTTCCCGATTATACGTTCCAGCAATATGTCGATATTGAGGATTGAGCTGATGTCCCGGCTTAAATTGATAACTTCCGTTAACGTCTTGTTTGCTTTTTCAAGTTTATCATGGTTATATTCCAGTTCTGATGCACGCTTCCTGAGTTCCGATGTGAAAAAAATACCATTAATAATGGTATCAATAAATGTCCTGTTCAGGATAAGAGACGATAAATCGTCGATATAGGCTTCATAAATCAGTAAACCCTTGTATTCAGAATAGGAAAATGGCTCGATGATATATGAGCAAGGGCGGTTTTTCTGAAAAATCCGGTCGGGGAGGAGATCAATTGTACTGAAATTTACCTGGACCTTTTGGGGCACAGGTGTATTTTCTCTGTCATAAGCCATAAGCAGTTTTGATTGTGATTCTGTAAAAAGGGTTTTATCCTCAATGGCGTATAATGTAAAATAAAAACTTTTATATCTTATATTGGGCAATTCCACGGCAAATACATTTATCATCTGTTCCAGGCAGGGCTTGCCTAATATTTCGCTTAAGATATTTCGAAATGACATAATTTGTGTTTCTTTTTGCGGTTGAATATCAGGTTTTTTCCCGTGTGTACTTTTCCCAATCGGTTTTTCAACGGGACTATTCCGTTGACAGCCGCAGGATTCCCGTAAAACAACCGAGGATGGTAAAATGATTTTTTCAGGGACCGTTTGGTTGTTAAGAAGTTTCAATATGGCTTTGACCCCTTCAACACCTGTATCATAAAAGGGTAATTCAATGGTTGTCAATGAGGGACTGGAATTTTTCCCAGCTGCCAGATTATCAAAACCGACCACGGCTATATCATCCGGAACCTTTAATCCTCTTCCTTTTAAGGCAGTCATGGCACCCATTGCTGATGCATCATTTATGGCGATTATGGCATCTATTAATTCCCGTCTTTCATCCAACAGCAGTTCAACCGCTTCTATGCCTGATGTGCTTAGAAAATTCCCTTTTACGACCAATGAGGGATTGTAGCCAATTCCGTATTCGTTCAGTAAATCCTTATAGATGGTAAACCTTTCTATTGCATCTATTGAATGTTCAAGGCCCTGGATAAAGGCAATTCTCTTATAATTATGATCCTCGATCATGTGCCGGATAAGGCTTTCGGTCGCCGTTTTGTTTTCACTCACGATCGACGGTACATTTTGTATGGGCTCGGAGAGACAGACCTGGGGAAGGCTTGAATATTTTTGGCTTAATTCAAGGAGAGATTCTTTACCGCTGAATACGGAGATGGCGCCGCAAATTATTAATCCGTCAAGTCTGCGGCTGTTAGCCAAATCATAAATCAAATTTCTTTGTCTGTCCCATTCAATGGGAGATTTGAGCGCACCGCCAATAAAAGTGATTAAATTGACATTGTTTTTTTTGCCGCATCATTGACGCCGGAAATTAATTTATAATGATAGTCACTGTCAATGGAATTGATTAAAAAACCAATAGTACGTCTTCCTTTTTTCATAATTCCCACTTTTACTGCGTATGCCGAGGATAACATATTCCTTAATTTTACTGCAATGCCAATCGCAAAATATTTATCCCAACAGATCTTGCTTAATGTCTGTGAACAATCAGGTCCTTACGATTTAGCTATAGAGTATGATTGAAATGCAATATAAGTTGCTGTAATGGCAACTATAAAACATTCAGTCGGCAATATAGGTTGCTACACCTTATTTCCCTTGTACTCACTTATTTTCTTATAAAAAAAAGAATAATCACTAATTTTATGGATGGCATGATTTTTGCTTTAAATTTAATGTTGAAATCATAAATAAAATGGAGGAAATTTTTATGAAGAAATTTTATTTGGCTGTTTCTTTAGTGATGATTCTTACCTTTATGCTTATTTGCCTGTCCTGCAAGGATGGATGGAAGGTAGCGGCTGAATATGATGTTAAAAAGGATATTATGCCGGCAAAGGATCAGCGTAATTTTGGCGTGACGGGTATTAATTTTCTTGGTAAGAATTTCGGTATAGCGATGGGCGGCATGGGATATTATTTTTATATGCATGAAAAAGATGCATGGAAAATGAGTGAATCAAGTTTTGGAATGTCCATGTTTGCATTGGAAATTGTTGATGAACAATACGCGTTTTCTTCCGGTAAGGGAAAGCTGGTTTGCAGAACCGATGATGGAGGGATTACCTGGAATCAGGTCGGCTCTTTTTTAAACGGAAAATATTTAAGTTTTATCGACCGTAATAATGGATGGATAGCTTCCGAAAAGCAACTCGCGAAAACAGAAGATGGCGGCGTGACTTTTCAAGAACTGACGCTGCCGGAAAATTGCAAAAAGATTCGCGCCATTAATCTGCTGGATTCCCGGAACGGTTATCTTTTTGATTCCGACGGGAAATTGTATTTCACCCCTGACGGCGGAGCAAACTGGGAAGAAAGGGGCATGTGCGTGGATCCTTCTGTGATGGTTAAGAGAGATACGGAATCTCCGGTAACGGCCATGCGTTTCAGTGATGCTGAGACGGGAATGCTGATAACCTGGGTGATGGAACCGGAAAAAAAATGGATGGCCTTGGCCACGGAAAATGGCGGCAAAAGCTGGGATGTCCAGAAAATGGACGGACCCTTCGGTTCAATTTATATAACGCGGGACAACAATTCCGTAACCATTGCGGATTCAAAAGTAGTGACGCGTTATTCGCGTTAATGGAACTGATTTTATCTGTGCGCTCCCTGTTCTGATTTTTGGAGAATTGGAACAGGGAGGCTGCATTATTCCACAATTATCCCTGTAATGAAATCGAATGTTTTTGCCTCTTTTTTTGATTTTAAAATTTTTAAATCATATTTTTCTTTATTTATCTGCCCTTAATCTGTTGTTACTAATCCTGTCAATCAAAGGAATGTCTTCCCAGGTATTCGGGTAATGATGGGACCATAAATGGATGACAATAAAATAGCAAAATTATGAAATATGCTGTAATTTTCTCATCGCCAAATTGTTTATTATAGCAGAAGGAAGTGAAACGGACCGGCAGTGAATACCGTCCAACGTAATCACTTTTCCTGCTATATACTTTTTCCCCGTCGCTTTTTAGCGGCGGGGGTCTTTTACCGTTCACGATGCAGACCAATCCATGGCCATTTCCTAATATTATTTTGCTGTTTGACAGGAAATTGAGGTATTCCTGGTGAATAGATAATAAAAGAAATGCCGGTTCGTATATTATTTAAACCGGCATTTTTGAATGGTTGGTTTATGGTTTAGAAGAAAAATCGACATTGTCCTTTCTTGATTATCAAACCATATTGCCCTATGATTAATCATCGGAGGATATTAATAATGATAAAAAGTGCAAAAGAGTCCGGCCGAATCGATGGAAGAATATTGATCACAATTTTTCTGTGTTCTCTGGCTTTGTCTTTGCTTTCCTGTGTGTCGGGACAAAATACAATGAGTGTTCAGGAGGATTCCCTGTTTCCGTTTGTCCTCCCCTGGGATGACGGCAGTCCCGGTGTTACGGATTTATCCGGTTTGAATGACAAGCCGGCCGGTAAACTGGGTTTCATCAAAGCCGGGAAGGACGGGCATTTATATGCAGGAGATATACGAATCCGCTTCATGGGCATTAATTTTACATACACTTCCTGTTTCCCAAAGAAGGAAGCGGCTGTAAAAATCGCGGCACGGTTGGCGAAATTCGGCATAAATATAGTGCGGTTTCACCTCATGGATGCGTATTGGGGGAAGGAAAACATTTTCGACAGAACGACAGGCGGAACGAGGAAACTCAATCCCGATACGGTAGACAGGCTGGATTATTTCATCGCGGAGTTGAAAAAAAACGGTATCTATGCGGACATCAATCTGCTGACCGGGAGGATTTTTACGCCAGCCGACGGCCTTCCCGCTTCCATAAAGTCGCTTGAATGGAAAGACCATCAAACACCGGCCATGTTCAATCCCCGTATGATCGAATTACAGAAGGAATACGCACGGGAACTTCTGGACAGAATCAACCCCTACACCAATACCCGTTATACGGAAGAACCCGCCGTGGCCTTTGTTGAGATCTGCAATGAACATGGACTCATTCATGCCTGGATGGACGGTTCCTGCGACAGGATGCCGGATGAATTCAAATCGGAACTGACCTCCCTCTGGAACGATTACCTGAAAAAGGAATATCCGGATGACAAAGCGCTGGCTACTGCCTGGTTGAGGTCGGAACCTTCGGGAAGTGAGCTGTTGAAAAACAATGGATTTGACAATGGGTTTGCCGGCTGGACACTGGAACAGCATTCCGGTGCAAAGGCGGAAGCAGGTATCGTCCCGGACGTCAATGGGAATTTCATTAATATAAAGGTTTTAAACACAAGCAAGGTTGACTGGCATATTCAGTTCAACCAGAACGGACTTTCTCTTGCCCAGGATGTACTCTACACCCTGCAATTCCGTGCCAGGGCCGATAAGAAAACGGAAATCAGTGTTGTCATAGAACAGGCCCATGAACCATGGCAGCAGATGGGTTTTAGCCGGAATCTTTCCCTGGCTCCCGAATGGCGGGAATTCAGCTTTACTTTGAGCCTGAAATCGGGAGATTCCAATGCGCGGCTTACTTTCCGCAACATGGGGGATGAAAAAGCCCTGTATTCAATTGGAGGTTTATCCCTTAAGCAGGGAGGGTCCATGGGGATGTTTCCCGGTGAAAGCGTGGAAAAGGGAAGCGTCCGCCTGTTTTCTTCCAGCGATCAATCGGAAAGGACCTTCACCGCTGGACAGGATTTCATAAAATTTCTGTGGGAACTGGAGAAAAAGTACTGGAATGGCATACGTGATTATGTCAGGCAGGACCTCAAGGTAAAAGCCCCGGTCATGGGGACGGTGGTCGGTAATAGCACGCCAAACCTGATGGACGATATGGATGTTGTGGACTCCCATGCGTACTGGCAGCATCCCCAGTTCGAGGTAAGCTGGGGTTCCCCGTGGCGTTATAGAAACGCAAGCATGGTGGGTGAGAAGGACGGGGGTAATATCGGGCAGCTTTCCGTAAAACGCGTATCCGGGAAGCCTTTCTGTGTCAGTGAATACAACCATCCCTATCCCAATACATACGGGTGTGAGGCCATGCCTTTCCTTGCCGCTTACGCCGCCTTCCAGGACTGGGACGCCATTTTCGCCTATACGTACGCCGACGGCACCAATGACTGGGATTCGCAGAAAATCCGCGGTTATTTTGACTGGGACCGGGACCCCGTAAAAATGGCCGGATTAATCCCGGCCGCAATGTTTTTCCGGCGTCAGGATATTTCCCCGGCAAAAGAGACTGTTGCAGCACTCATGACAGAAGAAAAGGAATGGGGTGTCCTTTCGTCGGCCCACCAGTGGCGGCTGGTAGACGGTGAATTTGTGGGTATGAGGAGGGAAACCTCCCTGCTGCACAGGCTGGAATTGGCCACTTCAATCGAAACTTTTCCGGAGAAAGTCCTTGGTATAGATAAGGTAAAAATACCGGATAACGGCGTGTATGTTTCCGATACGGGCCAGATCATCTGGGACACGCAAAACAGGGTATTAACGGTCAATACACCCCTGTCAAAAATGGTCCTGGGTCACGCGGCCGGAAAGAAATTTGACCTGGACGGCATTATGATCACGCCGGTTTCTTCATTGCAGGGATGGTTCATGATTACAATGAATGTCAAACAGGGAAAAGGCATGAAAGAAGCCGGTTCCGTTATCCTCGTTACCGCCGCCGGACCAGCGTTGAATACCGGTACGAATTACCGTAATTATCCGGACAACAGTCCGGCCGGATTTCCGCCTCCCGATAACGGCATCCAGACCCTGGGTAAAAACGATTGGGGCAGGGGGCCGGTGCTCACGGAAGGAATGCGCTGCAAAATAGGTCTGCCATTGGAAGCTGTCTCCGTTTATGCCCTGGACAATACGGGCAACAGGACTGAAGAAGTCCCTGGAACAACGGATTCGGGATATAAGGTGTTCGAATTGTCCGGCCGGTACAGGACCCTCTGGTATGAAGCGGTTCTGGAATAAAGGGGACAGGCTGGTTTAATCCGGTTGTTTTTCCTCTTTAAAACCCACCGTGTTGCGTACGATATAGAGGGGCCTGTTTTTCGATTCGTCGTAGATCCGGCCTATGTATTCACCTATGATGCCGAGCATGATGAGCGTGATGCCGTGAAAGAAAAGGCTTATCACGATACCGGATGCCCAGCCGCTAACCGTGTTCGTTGTAAAATAAATATAGATAACGTAGATAAGGTAGCCGAATCCGGCAAGAGAGACGAGGAATCCCAACAATGACGCCAGTTTCAATGGCTTATAGGAAAATGAAATAATGGCGTCCGTGGCAAATTGAATCATTTTTTTCAAAGGATACTTGGTTTTCCCTGCAAACCGTTCTTCCCGGACATACTCAAGCGCGTACTGTTTGAAGCCCACCCAGCTTATCAAACCGCGCATGAACCTGTTTTGTTCCTTGATTTTACCGATGGTTTCACAGACTTTCCTGTCGATGAGCCGGAAGTCACCGACGTCGACGGGAATAACGACGTTCGTCAGCATTTTCAGGAACCTGTAGAACATGGCTGCGGTCAGCTTTTTGAACAGGCCCTCCCCTTTGCGTTTTATCCGCTTGCCGTAGACCACGTCGTAACCCTCTTTCCATTTCTGTATCATCTGCGGAATAACTTCCGGAGGGTCCTGGAGGTCCGCATCAATGATGACGATGGCCTGGCCGTTGGTGTAGTCCATGCCGGCGCTGATGGCGATCTGGTGGCCGAAGTTCCTGGAAAAATTGACGAGTTTAATGTTCGCGTCGTTTTTACATATGTCACTGATAATATCCGGCGTTTTGTCCCGGCACCCGTCGTTCACGAAAATGATTTCGTAAGATTCATTCACTCCGTCCATGACTTTTTTCAGCCGTTTGTACGATTCCTCCACGACTTCTTCTTCATTGAATACGGGAACCACTATGGAGTAACGGATAAAATCACTCATACGCGACTCCTTATCCCACCGGCCATTGGGGCATCCAACGGAGCACTTTTGCAGCGTATTCGGCGTCCACGATCATACCTGCCAGAACGGGATAGAACATACAGAACAGGATAAGAACGATTATCAGGTATAAATTGATGGTTACATTACCGGCGACATGAATACCTATTGGTTTTTTGATTTTATCATTGTCCAGTATTCTTTCACGGACCATCTTAATTAGGTATACAAGAGCGAATATTATGAACGGTACGCTGGCGAAGAAATGATAAATGAACGTAAGAGTCCTGAGGGGGAGGGTCCACGGCAGATACTGTGAGGCGAAACCCATCAGGATAAGAAAACGAGCTTTATTCTTTGGAAAAACGATCACTTCCGCCGACCCCTTCCTGGAATAATAGCTCATGATGGATTTTGATAAATACTTTATGCCGATGATTATACCCATCACTACCGGGGTTATCAGGAGTACTATTGTACTGGTTATAAAATATGCCAGAGCATCCCATGTAATCTCGGGACTAATTTTCTTTAAAACGAGACTTGTTAATACAATTATAACCGGGGAAGAACAGATAAAGGCGATAGCAGTCCGCTTCATTAAGGTTTTGTTGTCGGTCCTGGAGATTCGCTTTCCAAAGGCATATAATGCCAACAGGGACAGGATAATCATGGCGAGACTCCCAACCCACCAGACAGCCGGGTTCCCCATCGCTACTATCCTCTCCGTAACATTACCCGGGAGATTCGTTCCGCCGTAGTACCACATCGGACGAATAATCAGGGGCCATTCATACCATGGCGTGCTGAACGGGTGCGTGGCCTGCAGTTCGGTATGGTAATCGAACATCCCTATTTGAGACTGGAGTACGGCACCGAAGTCGTGGCCCTGGCCGGGGACCATCATGAACGGAATATAGGACAGGAAATAAATGATAGCGGGAATGATAATGAATACAAGGACACACCATAAAATTGTAATGCCGGCCTGTGTGGGGAATGCCTGGACCCTTTCCTGCATAACCCGCCGTTCTTCTTTCTTGGCGATTTTTCCCACGGAGGCTTTTAGCCGTTTATAATCAGAAATATTTTTAAAGAAGGTAGTCAAGAAAATTGCAGCCAAACCTAAACCTGCATAGATAACGATCCATTTGCTTGCCGCGCCGAATCCCCAGAATACCCCGGCCAGGAGGAGGGGCGGCAGGGTTTTGTGAAAGTCCACTTTAAAGTAATCCATTTCGTAGTACTTGTACATGAAGTAATACATGAGGATGATGAAAAACACACCGTAGGTGTCTATGGTGGAAATCCGGGTCTGTACAAAGTGCATGAAATCAAAGGCCATGAGGTAGGCGGCCAGGGCGGCGTATTCCGTTCTGCGGAACAGGCGCATGGCAAAAATGTAAATAAGCGGAATCATGAGAATGCCCAAAAAAGTCCCTGCGATGCGCCAGCCGAACGGGTTCATGCCGAATATAGCCACGCCGATGGCTATGATGTTTTTTCCCATCGGGGGGTGCGTGGTTTCGTAGGGTTGAAGGCGATTGAGTTTTTCAAATGCCGTCCTGGCATGGTACATCTCGTCAAAGCCGGGCGACATGCCGCTCATAAAAGACGGGCGTTTGACATAAGTGTCCTGTTCGTCAAAAAGGTTTTCAGGCGTTCCTGTCGAGGAAATTCCTTCCTCAACGTTTACGATTTTCTTAATGGGCAGGGGCTTTGTGTCATCCTTGCCTACAAAGGCCAGTTCCATGAGCATCGCTTTCGGCGTTTCCACGGTCAGGCGTGCATAGCGTGCCGTAACGGTTGTCCGTGTATTATACCAGTAGAATATGGATGTGGCTTCCAATGTCGTTCTGGAATGCCATTCCTTTGCATCATCCGAGAATTCAATCCTGTAGCGTCCGTGCGTTACATAATCGGGTATCCCTTCATAATAAGCGATTTTGGTTATTTCCTGGGGTGAACCGAAGTCCACATAAAACGATTCCCCGCCAAAGGAGGGTTTCCAGTATTTTTCCGGGGCCTTGATAGAGCCCAGGTTGAAGAGAGCGATGGCGGCGTATATTAACGTAATGGCCCCCATCACGAGATAATCCTTTGTTTCCAATTTAAGGGGTCCTTTTTTTTGCCTGATTTCAAGTTCGGTCGGCTTTAATTCTGTATTGTTTCTTGATTCCATGCTGGTTTTCATTCCTTCCTTGTCCGCGGATTTGGACCGGGATTTCTGTACAAAAGTAAAAATCAGAGTGCCTGCCACAACAAGTGCGACAAACAATCCGAGAAGGAGAAACAGGGCGTAATTGGGCTGCGAAGCGGAAGCATTCGTTCCTCCATTTACCGGAGGAAGCGTTTCCGGTATTACCCCTCCCAGGTCCGTGGCTTCCTCGAGTTTGAAGTCATCAAAATAGGCTTTGCCGGTATTATCCCCGCCGAAACCGCCAAGCCGTACGGCCACAATCATATCCTGCTGCCCGGGAGCCGTCTGAACAAAGAAATCAACGTATTCCCATTGACCTCCCGTATTTTTCAGGTCCCTGGATTTGGCCATGA
Source organism: Spirochaetales bacterium (assembly GCA_016928415.1). Taxonomy (GTDB): domain Bacteria; phylum Spirochaetota; class Spirochaetia; order SZUA-6; family JAFGRV01; genus JAFGKU01. The sequence continues at coordinate 302 of JAFGKU010000005.1, read as the reverse complement.
ATTTCGGGTGCATGACGGTGATATTGGCCCCGGTTTTCTCCAGGCCGACGTTTTCCGCCCGGATAAAACAGGATAGTTTGTATACGCTGTTCGGTTTAACCCTGACCCGCTGTATTAATCTGGCATCATTGTTCTGGATATTCTCAATCGACACGCAGTATTGTCCGGAATGAGGATTCTCCGTTTCGGCCTTATACAGAGAGACGGATTCATCCTTTTTCCAGGCATCTTTTTGCCAGAACGTGGGAATGCTTTCGTCATTCACATCCTCAAAATCGCCGTTGAGTACCAGGTTCCCCTTT
>JAFGKU010000074.1 GCA_016928415.1 Spirochaetales bacterium | reverse complement strand
GTAAACTAAACAAATTCGCGAAAACGGGACAATTTCATCATGTAAAAATAAACTCGAAAGTCTACCGAAATAAACAAAACCGCCTATTTCCAGTCAATTATATGGACCGTGAATTGAGAAAAGACCTGGCAGCTTACAGGAGGGAGACAGTATGTTTTGCCCGGAATGTTTCAGCTGCCATGGGACGGTTGAGTGTATATTTGTATTATCATAATTACTTAAAACCCTACAGAATAAATAACAGGAAGGATAATTTACTAACTCATGCATTTATTGCCGGGATAAAGAATACCGGTATCCCTGAAACTATGAATAATAGACTATTTACTGAACGATGTTTTTTGACTCATTGTTCCCTGGAAAGATTTGAAGAGGATATTTGGATGAAAAGGCTTGTTACTCCATTAAAAAGGAGAAAGGAATATGTTCCTGCTTATTATGCGGCGTAAAAAAACTAGAAATCTTCGTGGCAGTAATTATTAATTATCGGGTTCTTCACCATTTAACAGGAGATCACGGTAATTCCCCGGGGAATATCCCGTTTCTTTTTTCATTACCTGGCAGAAATAATTCGAATCCTTGTATCCCACCATCAACGCGATGTCCTTCACCTTTATGTACTTGTTCCTTAAAAGCATGGTGGCTTTTTTCACGCGGAGGGACCGGAGGTAATCGACAAAACCGGTGCCGATAACCTGCTTGAAGATTCGCGAAAAATAACTTGCTTCCACGTTCAGTTCTTCGGCCACCTCTTCCAGGGATAGATCGGTATTGTACTTCTGGTCTATGTAGTTGATCGCTTTCTGTATTCTTAAATCCTCATATTCCATTTTTTCCCGAAGGAATTCGAAACTGGCAATGATCGGGTTATCACTGTCCGTCAGCTGCTTGTCGCCCGCCGTCCCATCTTCCGTTTCAATAACGGATAATTCGCGCTGGGTCACCAGCTCTTTCAGGATCGTGTTCATTTTTTCCCTGTAAAGCACGATCAACATCGCGATACTCAGCTCACGGCGGAGAAGTTCGTAGAAGCTGGGGGTCCAGGAAACGAAATTCAGAAGGAAAAAGCCAATCTGGTATTCACCGTAGGTCAATGGCAGGACGAGGTAGATAAACCTGTCTTTTTCAGGAAAACGCAGGTGTTCGGGAATAAGCCCGGCTGAACGGAACAGGCCCCAGTCTTTCTTGATCTGCAGGAGATGCGTATCCTGCAGCCCGAAAAAGAGCCGGGAATATTCGGTGGACGTCCGGGAGCCTTCATACAGGGAGATATAACAGGTATGGATATCGGACATGGGCAGCCAGACGGAAAGCACTTCCCTGCACCTGGACAGATCCTTGGAGAATTGTATCGATTCGTAGATATCCTTCAGCTTGAAACCCATGTTCTGTATTGAAATGATGTCATTGAACTGCTCTTCGTGGTAAAAATCCTCGATGTCCTTGAAAGCCTGCAGTGTAAAATCGGAGGTGTGGATGATTTTCCGCCTGTCAGAGTACAGGCGGATAAAATATTTATGAAAGAACCTGATGATTTCCTCGAACACATTTTTCGACATTCCTTTTTCGATGTAGACGCGCATGAATTCCTTGTACGTCTTCTGGAATCCGGCGTATTCTTCCTGAGAAACGGACAGCATGAAGGAATGAATAACCTGGTGGAGGTATGTTCCCAGGTCCCCGGAATGAAATTCAATATTCTTCTGAATATCGTCAACGAGGTCAAGAATCACCGCATCCTTTTTCCCCTCCGTAAAACTCTCCAGCCCTCCTGAATCCCCCACCGCCGCATCGGAAATGTTACGGCTGCTTAATTCGCGTTTACAGCCACAGGACTCGCGGAGAATCAGTTCGGAGGAAATTTTCCTGAGTCCCGTCACCGGCTTCCCCTTGTCCTGCAGGGAACAAATCATGTCCACCGCCATCCTGCCCATTTCATAAATCGGCTGCCTTATCGTCGTTAACGGCGGGATGTTGTTGATGCCCCAGAAAGTGTTGTCGTATCCAATGACCGCCACATCTTCCGGCACCTTTTTATTGCGTTTTTTCAGGGCATAGGCGGCGCCGATGGCCGTATCGTCGTTTGCCGCGATCACGACCTCAAAATCGACCTTGCGCTTGTCCATCAGTATCTTTATGCCCTCGATACCGGTATGGATCCCGTACTCCCCCTGCACGATCATTTCATCGCCAACGAAAATACCATGTTCTTCAAGCACCTTGATGAATTCGTAATGGCGCATCATCCCGTCCATGCTGGTGGGGTTGCAGCGGATGAAGGCGAATTTCTTATAACCGTGCTGCGTGGTTAAATGCGTCACGAGCTGTTTTATGGCACGGTAATTATCTATAACGATGGAAGGAATCGGCCGGAGGTCAAGCCCGATGCTGATAACGGGAATGGGGGCGTATTTCTCGCAGAACTGGATCAATTCCTCCCTGTCCACCCTGCCGGTTATCAGGTAGGAAAAAAAGAGTATGCCATCCACCTTTGTCTTGTCCACAAAATTATAAATGATGTTCCGGCTCCGCCTGACGGTGAATACGGACTTCAGCTCTTCACCCGAATAAATGAGCAGGTTCACATCCTTTTCACCGGCATAATCGGTGATCCCGGATAAAATGTCCGTATGAAACTGGGAGTCAGTCGAATTGATGAAAACGGCGTAAGTTTTTCTCTGCATTACGTTTCTATAACTGCCATGAAGATTTCTAGTTTTTCATGATTTAGAAGGAATTTTCATTAAAACAGGTAAAAAAGACATTAATTTACATAAAATTACCTGTTTTCCTGATAGACTAGAAATCTTCGTGGCACTATTTACGTTTTTCAAGGACCAACAGAAAGTATATCATTTAATCCGGGATTGTAAAGTCTATCTGACGGGAAAGGATGCTGTCAGAGTAACTATTCAGCTCTATGTGTAATAATAAAACAATTATAATCTTAAATAATGACCTGAATAGTAACCTGTCAGAATTGATTTAAAAATTCCTTCAATGACAATTCCATGAGGGATTCGCTGGCCTGGCCTTCTTCCTTGAGTTTCTCAAAAACATCTTTCTGGATGTATTTGACGCTGGCCGGTTTTTCCACCGATAACCTCACATTGGAAAAATTCCAGACGGTTTCCCCGGGATCGAGTGACGAAGAAGGGCCGTATTTATCCGTCAAAGCGGTAAAAAGCGAGTGGTAGTCCACTTTTTTACGGTTCATGACCAGGATGATAATAAAAAGCCTGTTCTCATGGAACTGGAAATACGCCCTTTCGATATACCCGGTGCCCTCGCATTCAATCAATGTCTGTTCCCTGAACGGAAGGAAACTCACATCCGGGTCTCCCCTGTAAAGAAAATAAGAATCATCCTTCAGCATTTTCTTCACCGTTTCCAGGTCCGCCCCCAGTTTTATATTCCTGTATCCCGATGGACCCGGACCGGCAAGGGCATCCTGGCCGAACGCCGGTCCTGCAGTAAAAAGGCTGAGAATGATTAACGATAAGGCTAATCTACTAATATTCATTTCAATGTAATTTTCGGCATGTTTTTTTCCCGAATATAGGATATAATGCACCCATATGGCCAGGTTTTTTTGCCTAATCACAATGGTATTCACTATTTTTTTCGTATTCGCCTGTTCTTCCTCCAGCGGCAGTTTGATCCGGGAGGAGGAAAACACCGAAAAAACAGATGCCACGGTTGATATTCCCCTTCCTGTGCATTACCAGGACTCTGAAACCGCTGTTTACCTGAAAGGACTTTTTATCGAAGAATCAGTGAAAGACGAAGGGGTGGCCATTATTACAGAACCGCCGGATGCCTATATCTATATAAATGAAGATTATTTCGGAAAGACCCCGATGCATATCACCTCCCTGGAGCCGGGAACCTACAGGCTCCGGCTCGAGCTGGCCGGATATTACATAAAAGAGCAATGGATAAATTACCTGGGGGAGAACAGGCTCGACCTCGTCATACCCCTTGAACGGATTACCGGCTATGTCAATGTATCCGGCGTCCCGAAGGATGCGATCATAGAGTGCGCTGGTGAAAGACTCGCTCCCGGCCTTAACGAGGTTCCCTCGGGTAAACGGATCCTCGTTGTGAGGGCTTTTGGATATGAAGAGTATGCAGAGCCGATTGAAGTGATTCAAAAACAGACCATTGATGTGAACATAACGCTTAAAACGGCGGATTTTACCGTCACGGGTTTAAAGGGCGGCAGGTCCCGGTTCAATCCCCGCAGTCCCGGGGAACTCGGCATTCTGAGTCTTTTGTTCAAGGTAAGCGGACCGGGCAAAGGCAGGACAACTGTCTCAAGTCCGGCTGGAGAACCGGTCTATAACGCTCCATTGGGCCCGTTTACCACCTGGTCCCAGGAAATAAGGTGGAACGGCCGGGATAAGGATGGAAACGTTTTACAGGACGGGATATATACCGTTAAAATAGACACCGAATCGGAAACGGGCCAATTATCCCGTTCCATTGAAACAATGGTAACTATCGATACATCCCAAAACGTCGCTTACCGGAGTCTTTGGGACGGCTCAAGTGGCCTTCTCTTTTGTTCAACCCCGGATATCCTGATGAAAGACAGCTACCAGTTTTCAACGGCCTTTTCGGCTTTCCTTGACGCAAACCCCGATACGTTTGTCTTTCGTGCTCCCTTTACCCTGGGGATGCGGGCCGGTTTACTTTCTTTCGCCGAACTGGATTTCTCGGTGAGCGCCGTCCTGAAGAGCGTGGACTTCATCCCCTTTTTCATAAGCGGGTCGGCGAAAATTCCTTTTTTGACATCAAGGGAAACGGCGGGAATCAATGCCTCCCTTTGCGGCAAGCTGACGTACCATTACGGCATAGGGTCCGATACGCTTACCAATTTTACCGGCCTGTCCGTCGGCATCCCCTTCCAGGTTTTTTTCGGACCCGTCTCCCTCCTCTTCGAGCCTGAGGCCAAGATATCGCCCTGGGAGGTAACCATGACTTCCTCCTACGGTGAGGAGGTATCGTTCAACATGTGGTTCTATGCAAGATCGGCCTTATTAGTGGACTTCGGCAATATCATCACGGGGGTTTCGGCGGCCTTTCGCACCCGGAATATCGTCAAACAGGACTTTGGTTTTGCCTTTCCTTTCCAGGCGGGATGGGAACTGCATTACCTGATGCCGGAAAGCAACCTCGTACTGTCCTTACTCGCCACGGCGGAAATAAACCCGATGGAATCCGTATACATGACGGGAGGATTGGGTCTGGGATTCCTGTTTTAATTTTTTAGTCCGCCGGCCGTCTTTTATCCGGCCATGAACCTGAAAATACATTTAGTATGTCATGAATCTGATAATATACCTAACCCACCATGAATCTGAAAATATAAATGATTATAAGTATTACGAGGGCCACTATCAGCCCTATTCCGCTTAACAGGTAGAACCAGGACGGCAAAGGCTTCCTTTTATCCCGTTTTTTAACCGACTTTCTTTTTTTTATTTTTTCCGGTCTGGCGAATTCCTCCGCCTGGGGCGTCATATACCCGCACCTGGGGCATCCGTTCATGAATTGCTCCGGCGTACCCGTTTTATGACAGACGGGGCACTTTACGGCCGTGAACACCTTTCCGCAAAAAGGACATTCCTCGATGTTATACGGAACCTCCCTTCCGCAGAATTCACATAAAAAACGTGTTTTACCCATTACCGCTCCTAACTGAACAGGGACATGAGTTCTTCCTCGGAAAGCGCGGCCAGAACGCCCCTGTCACCGGTCACGATCCTGGTCACCAGGTCGAGTTTTCTTTCCTGCAGCTTGATGATTTTCTCCTCGACCGTTTCCTTCATGATAAACTTGTACGCTATTACCTTTTTCTTCTGCCCGATCCTGTGCGTTCTGTCTATGGCCTGCATTTCCACCGCGGGATTCCACCAGGGATCAAAGAGTATTACGTAGTCTCCTGCCGTCAGGTTTATCCCGATACCGCCCGCCTTCAGGCTCAACAGGAATATGCGTGTTTCAGGGTCCTCCTGGAACTGCTTTATCTGTTCCTTCCTGTGCCGCGTGGACCCGTCCAGGTAAGAGTACTTCAGGTTTTGAGATTTCAGGTAGTCCTCCAGCCTGCGTAAAACGGATACAAACTGGGAAAACACCAGAATCTTGTGGTTTTCATCGAGGATCTCATCGAGCATCTCCTTGAAGTATTCCATCTTGGCCGATGCCACGCCGAGAAATTGCCTGTCCGCGATTTCAGGGAACAATGCCATCTGCCGCAGCCTGAGCAGGGCGGTAAATATTTCAACCATCGATTTCCTGATGCCGTTCTGCTTCACGCTGCCTGCCACCAGGGCCCGGTATTTCTCCTTAAGCTTGTTATATGCTTCCCGCTGGTTGTCTTCCATCTCTATGTACTGGACGATGACTTCCTTGGGCGGAAGCTCCTTCACCACTTCCCCCTTGGTACGTTTCAGGATCAACGGCGAAACGATTTTTTTAAGCCGCTCGGCGCTCATTTCATCGTCCGACAGCTCTATGGACCGCATGAAACGGTTTTTGAATTCGTCAAGCGTTCCTAAAAGTCCGGGATTGAGAAAATCCATTTGTGCCCAGAGCTCCAGCGTGCTGTTTTCAATCGGCGTTCCCGTAAGACAGAGCTTATGCTTTGCTTCCAGCATCCGGATGGCGCCGTGTGTCTTGGTAAAGACGTTTTTTATGTTCTGTGATTCATCAAGGATCAGGTAGTCAACTTCCAGTCCTCCCAGGACGGTTACGTCATTTCTCAGGGTCTGGTAGCTGACAAGAACTATGTCATGTGTCTTCAGAAATTCCGGATCCTTGACCCTGGCCGTTCCCGAATGGCGAATGACCTTCAATCCCGGGGTAAACCGCTCAATCTCGCTTTCCCAGTTGGCCAATGTGGTGACGGGAACGACAATGAGAACAACGCCGAGTGAACCGGATTCCTTCAGCGACTGAAGGCAGGCCAGCGTCTGCACCGTTTTGCCAAGGCCCATGTCATCGGCCAACAGACCGTTTATACCGTGTTCGTTAAGGAAAAGCAGCCAGTTGAAACCCTGTTCCTGGTAATGCCTCAGTTTGCCTTTAAAACCGGACGGCACCTTGCGGGAGGGAATTTCCCTGATGTCGGAAAGTTTTAAATAAAGCTTAAGGTAATGATCCAGGCTGTTCTTTCCCTCGGGAGAAAGAAAAGGGTACATACGGGAGAGCAGGTCGAAGTCGAGTCTTGAAACCTTGAGGCGGCCCTCATCATTCAAACCTTCATCCTTCAGAAGGATGATTTTTTCGAGGTCCTCGCTGTTTATGAAAATATAACCGGTGTCGGTTTTTAAAAGTCCCAGTTCCCGGTCCAGCCCCTCGATATCTATAGACCTCAAGTTCCCTTCCTCGTCGAGAAGACTCACCTGCAGGTCGAACCAGTCAATCCCGTTTTTAACCTCGTACGCCAGTGTTCCGGAATTCCGGGAAAGCCTCTTGTTCCCGCCTGCCCGCAGTTCAAAGCCTTCATCAAGCAGGAATCTTCCGAACTCCTTCAAAAAATCCGGAAAAGTCATGTTGAGCCTCAATTGATTTAATTTTCCGGAAACATGCAGGTTGTTCAACACAATCCTGTCCTTCAGAAGCGTTGAAAGGTAGCCCGCAATGTCCTTTTCAAATTTATCCTCCCGCTTTATGGCTACCACTTCCTCATCAAGGTCTTCCTTTACGAAGAGCGGAATATTCTCCGAGTAACCCGCTTCCATGCCGCCGTAATTGAAAAAAAGTTTCAGGGAAAGGTCCCCGTCGGAAGTACGGGACAGGTTCAGTTCAATGATCGATTTCGGCAGTTCACGTTCCAGCCGGACAACCTTCTGCCGGAAATCAATCGTGATCGAATCCTTCAGGTAATTGTTCACAAAGGAGGTGATGTAATCAATTTCATCGGGATCCAGGACAGAGACTTCATTGAGGAACATGGAAACAAATTCCGTATAATACTTGTCAATCCGGTTATAAACCACCTGGCCGCGGTCCGTAATCAATACGAACAGGATGCCGTACCTGAACACAAAACAATTTCTGGGCCTCGAAGAAACACAGGTGACTCCATCAATAAAAAACCTGAATTCCGGCCGGAAAAAAACGGCCTCCTTCCTTATGTCCTTGAGAATGAACTTCATGGTTGTTGCCCGGATGGGATGAAAGGAAACAAGGGGAACATCACCGGATGCCAGGCGCAGGAAAACGGTCAGTTTTTCATGGTTATCCAGAATGTAGTCTATATAATTGGAAAAGGGAATGTACCCTTTTCCTTTCCTGTCCGTTAAGATCCTGTTCAGCAGGTAAATCTCCTCGTCGCTTTTATGGTTGTAGTTCCTGAAATCATTCAACGAATATATCTTTCCGAAAGTGCCGTCCTTTTTTATATATTGAAGACCGGGAATCATGTCCGCGCTGCCTATGTCAAATTCGGTATAAAGTGCGGCGACATTTACGACAAAGACCAGCCTGTATTCCTTGTCGGGTTCAATGAAATGCCTTTTACCGAATATCGACTTCAGGGCGTCGACCCTGGCGTAAGCGTTATGGAAAAGGTTATAGACTTCTTTCCTGTCGCGTTTTCTGATCAATGACGACAGGTTGATGATTTTCGACTGGGAATGCTTTCCCTCGTATTCCCGCAAAGGATTCATTACAGCCCTGGCATCATTCTGGACACTCCCGTTCATCAGGAAAATAAGTACGGCTGCCACGTGTTTGCACCGGTCCCAATACGGGCAGGTGCAATGGGAATCCAGGACCTTGCCTTCGGGTGAAAGAGTTATATGCACGTCATACTGTTTTTCAAACGAACCTTTCACGCTCGCTATAACAACGTCGTTGATTTTCCGGAAATCCAGGACCTGGCCATTCTGGAAATAATTGAGTCCCCGTTCAAAAATAAGCCGGTCTACATACTGGATAATGTCCTTATAAGTCATAGTCTCTCATGATATAACAATTAACAGGAAATTCAAGGCCCGGCCAGGGATTGACCGGTTTTGACCATGTACCTAATTTAATCATATATGTGTTTTAAGTCAATCACGTTCCTCCATTCCGAAGCTTGCTATCAGGTGAAATATATGGTAAGTATAATTAATCAGTAAGGAGAAGATATGGAGACAGGTTTAATCGGTCTTTCCCTTTCCGGGAAAACGACCATTTTCAATACACTCACCGGCCACAGCGCTTCGACCGCGCCCCATTCGGGGGGGAAAAAAGAGGCCAATATAGCGGAAATCCAGGTCCCTGATGAAAGGGTGGACCGGCTGAGCGAAATTTTCAACCCGAAAAAAAAAGTTTATGCAACCTGCATATTCAAGGACCTCAACCTGGATTTTACCCCCGAAGGAGGCATATCCGCCGCATCCATAGCGGAGATACGGAATTTAACGGCAGTGGCAATCGTAATCAGGGCTTACGAGGATGAGGGGGTCCCCCATCCCCTGGAATCCATCGACCCGGTGAGGGACCTGAAAAAAATACTGGATTCGCTTGTTTTCAGCGATTACGAGGTCACGGAGAAAAGAATGGAAAGACTGGAAAAGGAAGGGAAAAAAGGGTCCAGGGAATTCTCCTACCTGCAAAAAATATCAGAGCATTTAAGCGCCGGGAAACTCCTGGGAACCGGTTTTCTCACCGAAGACGAAATGAAGCTTTTTTCCGGGTTCGCCTTCATAACCGCCAAACCGATGATAGTCGTTGCAAATTCAGGAGAGGCTGCGAAAGGCGTCGCGGAGCTGGAAGCGGCCGCCGGGGAATTTGACCTTACCTTTTTTTCCCTTCAAGGCGCCCTGGAAATGGAAATAGCCCAGCTCCCCGGGGAGGACCAGGCCGATTTTCTCAAGGATGCCGGCCTCTCCGAACCGGCTATAACACGCTTTCTCAGGATGATCTACGACAGCCTTAACCTGATATCGTTTTTGACTGTCGGTGAAGATGAAGTACGCGCCTGGTCCATCCGTAAACAGACGGTCGCCCAAAAGGCCGCCGGTAAAATCCACACGGACCTTGAAAAGGGATTCATTCGGGCCGAGGTTATTCATTATGATGAATTTATGACGATGGGAAATATGTCCGAAGCGAAAAAACAGGGAAAGCTCCGGCTCGAAGGAAAGGAATATATTGTCCAGGACGGCGATATAATGAATATCCGGTTCAATGTTTAGTCAACCGGTTTTATTTCTTCTCGATCTCTTCCTCAAAGTAAAAACGCAGGATGGTGTTTCCCAAAACGATACGGTCGCCGTAACCGAGCATTGTCTTTTTCTTCACAATCTTGGAATTAAGAAAGGTGGAATTGGTGGAATTCAGATCCTCCAGATAAAAATCACACGCTTCATCCATCCGGACAATACAATGTTTCCTGCTTAAAAGCGGATCCTCGAGCACAAAATCACACTCTTCATCCCTGCCAATCACCGTTTCAGGCTTGTCGACAATACATGTTTTTCCAAGAAGATTGACGGAAAGGGCCACAAGAAGTCCCTTTTTTTTAAGCAGGATACCTGCTGATTTCAATTTCCGCTTATCTTCATTCATACGCGTGTCGCTGGTTCTATTTGCCATCCGTTCCCTCCGGAATTTGAATTCCCAACCCCCATTATATACAAAAAAACCATGAATATCCAGTCAGCCGAGCGATTCTAAATTTGCTCCATGCTTACATTGTATATTGACGGTTTTTTCGCGAATTGCTTATAATCGGGCAAATTTAGAATCGCAACCGCCTGTTATCTGAAGGAAAGACAATTCTAAATTGACAAATTTAGAATTGCTGCCAGTCAGCCGGCAACACCGGGGACAGTTACTTGCAGTAAAGTCCCGAATCAGTTTTTGTTATATCCTCTCTTGAAATTTTTCACTGCCTGCTCCGAAGCATGGAATCCGTACTTCACCTTGTACCTGATATTCACATTTTTAACAACGAGATAACAATCGATACCGCGGGTCTTCTGGTCCACTTTGTTTTTCAATGCGCCTATGGCAAATTTTTTTGCTTCCTCAAGAGCGTCTGCCATTGTCACCCCGGCGAATTCCTCATCTATTTTCACTTTCAGGTCCTGAGAGGCCTTGATAACCTCCTTACCCGCCCCGTCCAGAAAAAATACATCCCCTTTTGCCAATGTAGCCTTGATGATACCGCCTTTCATATTGCCTCCTTTATTACATTAGATTTATAAAAGCGACTTTTAAAAACCATCGAATAACAATAATGTAACTGCTGCTTACCATTTTTATTAGCTCCATTTTACCTTGGGAATTCTACCACCTTGTTTAGTAAAATTAAGGTAAAAAATTTTTTTTTTATATATTTTTGCGTTTCTGAAATTTATTACCTTAATTGCCCGGGTTGTGTTGACCTGCTCCAAGATTTGACGGTATTATTGAAATGAGTATAAGGTAAATTAATTCCGGTGAATAAGGGATTTATTGGGAAGGAGAAGACATTCATGTCCCAAAAACTCACTCCGCAAGTAATCCTGCTTAAGAAAACAGGTTCAATAATATTTACGGTTGTTCTCTATATTATTTTGTGCATTTTCACCGTCATCTTCCTGTTCCCCTTTTTTTTCATGCTCGTTGTGGCCAGCCGCAGTTACGACACAATCTTTTCCCTTCCGCCGCCTTTGTGGTTCGGCGACAATGCTTCCCTGAATTTCACCACTATAATTGGCAGATACGCTTTTTTCTTCCGGTCGATCTTCAATTCATTGTTTGTGGCTGTCATGGCCACAGGAACACAGATATTTTTCAACGCGATAGGCGGTTTTGCCTTTGCCAAGTATAATTTCAAGGGAAAGGAACCCCTGTTTGCATTCCTTCTCATTACCCTCATGATGCCGGCGTTTGTCAACATCATCCCCATTTACAAGCTCATGTCCTGGTTCGGATGGATCAATACATTCCTGCCATTAATAATACCCGGCATGGCCAATTCTTTCGGGATATTCCTCATGCGCCAATACGTTCAGGATGCCATTCCCCTCGACATACTCGACGCCGCCCGGATAGACGGTGTCGGGGAATTTCAGATAGTCCTGCGTATCGTATTTCCCCTCATACGTCCCGCCATAGCCGTACTGGGAACCATCACATTCATAGGCAGCTGGAATACGTTCCTGTATGCCCTGCTCATGCTCCCCGGCAGGGAGATGTGGACAATCCCCGTGGCATTGAGTTCCATGAACGCCGATATCGGAAACACGGGCGGGTACGGACCATTAATGCTCGCCAATGCCCTTTCGGTATTTCCCCTGTTAGTCATCTTTGTCATCTTCTCAAAACAGATCATAAAGAACCTGATAGCAGGAAGCATCAAAGGCTAAGAACGTTACTAAGGATTGATGGTCGGGTAATCCTCTGTAAGGAATATTTCTCGCAAAGCCCGCGAAGAGCGCAAAAATTTTTATAAGCCATACAAAATACTTATTTTTACATTTTATATTTGAATGCTATCGGAAGATATAGATGGAATAATTATTTTCATAATACCAAGTCTATTTATAAAATCATGTTTGATAATCAAATATACGTAACGGTAATGCAATCTTTGCGGACTTTGCGTTCTTTGCGAGAACCTTTACTTCGAAGGCACTCCAACGCTAATCCCGACTGCGGCCTCTCCTTTGAAATTTTCTGTAACGCTTTGACAAAAAGGGGCTGTCAGTAACAGCCCCTTAATATTCGCTCTAAAAAACTTTTACCAGTTATTCCCGCTTCCCTTATTGATGGTGAACGTGCCCGGGTTGTCATTCTGTGCTACGGGACCGCCGGTATTGTAGAAATTGACATTGGTAAACGTGGCGCTGCCCTGTACGGCCGCCTGACCGTCATACGACATATCACGCGCCCATATACCGTACTGCGGCGCATTATAAATCTCGACATTGGAGATGGACGGATTGTTGATGGATGTGTTGGTATACAACGAGGTGAACAGGAAACCGGAATACGTCGGATCGAGTATTTCCACATCATTGATGGATACCCCGTCTACCCCGGAAGAGCCGGAATAGAACCAGAAGGCGCCGAACTGCTGGTTGGTCCAGAATTCACCGCCTACCCTGATAAGGGAGCATGACCGAATCTGCGTTGTTCCGCCGAAGGTGGCTGTCGGTACGCCGAAGTTATGGCCGGAAATCGTGATGCCTGGATAATTCAGCGTGTCCGCTATGTAGCAGTTTTCAACCACAAGGTTTTCACCGCCGTAAATCGCTATGCCTGCCGCCCTCCAGGGCATTTGGGCCGTACAGTTCCGTATCGTATTCCCGCTGTTCCTGCCGCCCGCTATATCGGTGGCCGACCACATGGCAATCCCGTCATCGCCGGTGTACCGAGTGGCGACGTTTTCTATTAAATTGTTCTGCGAATTATTCGTCAAATTCATCCCGTCGGCGTATGTATCCCTGAAACGGCAATTGGTAATCTGGGAATTGTCCACGTTGGAACCCCAGATAACGGCCACGACATGCTCCGCCCAGATATTGTTCCAGACAAAGTTCGAAACATTAGCGGCATTCCATATCTTGCCGGGCCCGTCTATTCTTTCAACGTAATTGCCGAAAAACGCGAAGTCACGGTATTGCTGGCCGCTGGCTCCCGAACAGTTGAATTCCATGCTGTTATTAATGCCCGTCGGCACAACGTACAGTTGTGTATGCCACATGCCGGCGCCCTGGAAAACAAGTCCCTTGCTGGCACTCATGCTGGAATTGATCGTATAATTACCGGCCGGCATGTAAATGCCCGTATAGGAGGCGCTTCCCTGAGCCGTGTTGATTGCATTCTGTATGTCCTGGCTCGTGAATCCCGAGACGGTGACGTATTGACTTGGATTGGGGTTGGCTTTCGGAGATGCGACCAATTCCAGGTCAATGAAATCTATGGTGTAATACGATGCGTTCGATGAACTGTCCTTCTCCAGCCGTACGGTGGAGCCGGACGAAATTGTACTGTTCAGCAATAAATGGGCTTCATCAAAAACCCGCCTCGGCGACCCGACGCCGGGACTCTGGCTCAAACCCATGGGCTCCACGCTTGTGCCGTACAGCCATGCATGTTTTGAGGAAACGGGAATGTCCGCCTGCTTTGTTCCGTTAACATACAGGGCTATCGTCGAACTGGTGCCGCCGCCGCCGCTTGAATCCGGCATGCTGAGTCGTACGACGATGGCGTTTGCCGAAGCCGTTGTCGTCCATTGGACGTATTCACCCGTGGCATCCAGCTTGACGCCCATCCTCTGCGAACATTCAGCCTCGGCCGTGTACATGGCGCGTCCGGGACCTATGCGTGTCCCGTTATAACTTCCGTCCTCGGCTTCATAGGTGGTGTAAGGCATTGCAGCCCCCCGGCCGTATTGCGGTACGGGGGTTGGCCCCTGTGTTGGTACGGGCGTCGGGACAGGGGTCGGTCCGGTCATGTAACCCTGGAACCGGACATAGGTTCCATCCACGCTCTGCATCACCCACCTGGCGGCATTGAGGGCCGTATCAACGGTGCCCTGCTGGGCATACCCCGTCTTGTCACGGATGTGGATGTAGTTGCTTCCCTGCCAGGCGTTTCTCAGCAACACGTAATTGCCGTAATTTTCAACGGCCCAGCGGGCGCTGTACCAGGATTCATCGATTGTGCCGCATTGCACCCATGCCTGCAGATTCTCTATATGCATGTACTCCCCGCTGGCCCTGTTCTGAATCCGGTAATACCCGTCCCCTATGGCCAGCACCTGCCAATGGGAGGAATAATCCGTTGATGAAGGCGTACCGTAGACAACCTGGTCCCCGCTTTCATAGAGGTAAAGTCCTGCGCTTGACGGTGATGTGGATCCCGGAGTGGGTGTGGGGGTCGGAGTCGGGGTCCGGGTGGGAGTCGCGGTATTTGCAGTCGTATTCGTCGGTGTCGCCGTATAAGGCGCTGTCGGTGTGGCTGTAGACGTGCCCTGCAATGCGAAATCCAGGTAATTTATGTTGAAATCAGTACCTTCCAAGTACAAAGTCAATACATGGTTGCCTGCAGGTAACGAAAGGTTATTTACAGTGGTGGATATCCATGTCTGCCATCCCCCGGTTGCCGCCAGCGATACCGAACCTGATATGGCGGCTCCGTCCACTTCAAGGTGGATGTTCTGCGCGGCTGTTATGCCGCTGGCGTGTCTTACCGTCGCTGAATAGGTGCCCGCCTGTGCAATACTCACATTATACTTAAGCCATTCACCGGCAACAATCCATCCCACGTTATACCCGCCTTCGGAACAGGCTTCCATATCCACATCGTCGGACCGGTAGGCTCCGCCCGTGTTTCCACCGGAGGTATCGTGATAGGCCACCCCTTCACCGCCTGAATTATAGTCCTCGGCTTCTATCCTGCCGGGGATAATCATTCCGGTAGCAGGAATTGTCGGTGACGGTGTTGGCGTTGCCGTATTAGGCGCTGTCGGCGTGTTCGTGGATGCAGCCGTATTTGTTGCAGTAGCCGTATTTGCCGTTGTTTGCGTCGGCGTATTGCTCGCTGTCGGCGCCGCCGTATTACCGGTATTGCCGAAAAGCTGGATTTCGGCAACCTGCAGGATCGTTCCCGAATTGTTGTTCATCGTGATCCTGTAGCACCTGTATGCCGTTGTATTGCTTATGGTATATGAATTGGTCTGGAATCGGGCTGCGAAATCCTGGCCGCTCCTTGTATCCACAGTAGTAAAAACGGACCCATCGTTGGAACCGGACAGGGTCCAACTGAAAGGGTCGCGCTCTTCCACGTCATTGGCCGATGTAACGGTGTAGCGATTGACGGCATACGCCGCAGTCCCGGAGAACTGGTACTGGACCCACCCGGAAGCGTGAAAGGTAAGGTATTTGGTCGCGCTCGAATTGTCGAACGCATTCGGATACCTTTCCGCCGACGGTGAATCATCGTACTGGGCCGAGGCCGTACCCCCTTCGGTCAAGTCAATCGTTATACCGCTTGCAGTTGTGGGTGTTGATGTTGATATATTCGTGGGTGTGCTTGTCTGGGCCGGTGGTGGTGTCGGTGTCGATGTGGCCGTAGTCGTCCTTCTGGCAGCAGCTTCAAAAGGAATGAAAATGCACAGGCACAAAGATATGATTAAAAATTTCCAGATCAGAAAATTTTTATTACTTTTAACATTCATGATTTCCTCCATTATTGAATAACAATTCTGTCATAATTTAGCTTTTGAATGATATAGTATATCATAATATTACATAAAAATCACCTTCTTTCTTCAAAATTGAATCTATAACTGATTCTACTACTCTGGCATATGCTGTCTATAAGAACTTTTGAGATTAAGTACACATTGTACAGATAACATACATGATTTTTTGGTACTTACGTTACTTTTTGAGTGTATACGAATACATTGTATTTTTTTACTGCCACGAAAATTTCTAGTTATAGAATAATTTTACAGAAAGGAGTCAATTTATCTATTTCATGACCCTTTTGACTATATTTTATTATAATTTAATGAAACTAGAAATCTTCGTGGCACTACCTAATTAATGCGTGTTTTCTATTAGCCAGAGCTCTCCGGAATACATCAATTCAGACACATACCTGAGCCAATACTTGCCTGTTTTGATGCAGGAGAAAAAATTCTGAAGCTCTTCCCTGGGAAGTTTTAGGCTGTACTGGAATTGGCCGTGGTACATGAGGTCATCGTTATTTTCAGCTCCATACTGCCGCAGCAATTCCTTGACCGGGCCGTCTACAGGTTCAAT
This sequence comes from Spirochaetales bacterium, assembly GCA_016928415.1. Classification (GTDB taxonomy): domain Bacteria; phylum Spirochaetota; class Spirochaetia; order SZUA-6; family JAFGRV01; genus JAFGKU01. Next base: position 1,878 of record JAFGKU010000074.1, on the reverse strand, counting down.
CCAGACGAGGAGTGATTCATTGTTTTCCGAATACAAAACCGTTTCCAGGTAATTCAATGCAGCCAGGTCAACATTACCGATGTTTTCCCCGTCCCCTCCCTTAATGAGAATTGTCCCCTGGTTTGTTGAAAAAGCAAAATCCGCAACATTTTTAAGACGGGCTATGGCGGTCGGTTTGAATTTATCGTAGAGCGGCTGGAAATCCTTATCCATATTGACGGTCACCGGAATTGAAAAGGTGATAAGTTCCCTCAATTGTTCCTGGTTTTCCACAGGGAATAAAAAGTCCCGTTTATTGTCTTTTATCAACGAAACGAATTCGCCCATATCAGCCAGGGGTGTATAAACGATGTTCTCCTGAAAAACAGACAGTTCATTGGGGCCATCGTCGGGAATAAAAAGATTTTTGATATTTGCCTCATTAAACCTGTAGAATTCGATATTCGCAACAAAGGACCGGCTGCCCGACTCAAGCTGCAATGTCGTTATCGTGAACGATTCGATGGCACCGGGAGGAATGATGGCTGAAAAGAAAAAAAAGACGGGCGGGGTAGCCTGCTGCATGAGGGAGTCATAATAGTATTTACCCCCTTCTTCGTAGATGCCTCCGTATTCCTCTTTCCCCATACCAAAAACGATATAGCTGTCGCTCAAGTTTTCAATTTCATATGAAATTCGTGAATCCTTTGCCTGTTCCAGAGTATTTTCATTGGCATAATGAACAAGCAGACCGTTGAATTCCTTTGTTTTCGACAGCATCTTCACCCCTCCTTCTGAAGACAGACAATTCTGAAAAACAAATACAGATAAAACTGCCACGATCAAGATACGAAATATTTTTAAACATGCCAACCTCATGGAGAAATTATCTTTCATGAATGCTCCGTTTAATTTCCAGACTGAAAAAATTTAGTGCGCTACCACCTTTATCTTTATCCGTGCCTGTACGATATACCCGCCGTCGGGCCAGTTATAATACACCCTTATTTCATAATCGCCCGGTTTGACCTGGGGAAATGACCTGGAACCCGTCCCGGCGCCCTGCGTATAGAACCAGTTGCCGTACGATTCATCAGGTTCATCGGCCGCGACAAGCGTAATCCAGTCGTACTCATTGCCGGGAAGACCCGCATATGTCACGGTAATCGATTCGGCATCCGTATAAACCTTCTTGCTTGTGGAAATGACAGCACCGGTTTCTTCCTGCCCGGTTTCATCGGCATCCGTTGTGTTACCGGAATCATCCGTTTTCGCCATATTCTTGGAAGCGGCTGTCAACTTGAGCCTCTCATCGGCAGAGGCGAGGATCAGTCCCTTTTCACTCTGGATGATGCGTGAAATAAACTCGATCCCCGAATCGGTGACATGAATTGATCCAATGATGACTCCGTCCAAGGATAGAATTTTCCCGATTTTCGAGGCTGTACTGGCGTCGATTACCCCGGTTAGCGACAAACTCTGCTCCTTGAGCACTTCCTCGATACCGGAACGCTCAATCACCATGAATTTACCGATCGTCACGATGGCATGCGTCAATTTTTCCGTGGCATACCGGGCAAACGAGTCGTCCGCCCTCCCTATGGTTTCAAAACCATACACGGCAACCGTCTTGTTTTCTATTTTACCCGCCGCTTCGGAAAGCTTTTCGGCTATTTTCTGGAATACGTAATCAAAATCCGAATCATCCGCAAAGATGAAAAGGTTTGACAACAGGCAGATGATTAAAAATAATAAAAGGCGTTTCATTGTTTTACTCCCATACACAGGTTTTTAATTATACAGCTATCGGTGCGTAAAGTCAAGAATTGGGGGATGCAGGATTATTTACACTGATTTTATAAAAGAGGAGGAGTCCCGGTAATCCAAGACTCCTCCCCT
>JAFGKU010000004.1 GCA_016928415.1 Spirochaetales bacterium | reverse complement strand
CAGGGCTTCAGGAAAACACAAGGGAGAATATTTCTTACCTTGCTTCCGGGCATATCTTTATTTCGGGATTCGAAAAATCGGCATCCGGAGCAAACATCGGGGTAATTCGGGATGACACGAAGTTAATAGAAGCTTTACAGAATATGAACCTGAAAATCAAGTATTTAAAAAAACGGTCGAACATCAGCGGCAGTCTTATTTTTGAAAATGAAAATTCATTCCAACAAATTGAAGGAGTAAATTTTGACGAGGAAACTGAATTGAGTGAAAGGCTTGTCCTCAAGCAGGGTAATATCGCGGAAGTTAAGGCGATTCCTAATGCCATTATTTTAAATGAAAAAACGGCAGATAAACTGAAAGTGGATAAAGGCGATGAAATACTGGTAAAGCTGCAGACCGTAACCGGCCAACAAAATGTAGGCGAGTTTATCGTCGCCGGAATTACCGTTGATTCCGGAATATTCAGCAGTTTCAGCGCGTATGCCCATAAAAAATACGTTAATGAACTTTTAAACATCGAACCTGATGCCTATATCCAGTTGGGAATTTTTTTAGAAGATATAAACCTTATCGATCAGAAAGCCGCAACCATATACGCTGAACTATCTCAGAAACTACCCTTTTTCCCCAGGACGCCCGGCGCCGAATCCCGCCAGGATCTTCAAAAGCAGTTGGCGATGGATAATTGGGAAGGTACCAAATATTACATGTCTACCTTGAGTGATTATCTGGCGCCATTTAACGGCATAATCTATGCATTATCAATCCTGAGTCTTATTGTTCTGTTAATACTCCTTTCAATAATAGGTGTAGGGATTATGAATACGTTTCGCATGGTAATATACGAGAGAATGAAGGAGATTGGGACGATGAGAGCTTTAGGCGTCCAAAAAGGAAGCATGCGGACGCTTTTTATTCTGGAAGCTTTTTTCCTGTCCCTGTTCGGGGTGCTTGTAGGTATTACCCTTTCAAGTATAATTATGATTATTTTATCCTCAATAAATTTCGGTGTGGATTCACCATTGTCGCTTTTCATGAAAAACGGGCATTTAACATTCACCGTACTTCCCGTTAATATACTTGTTTATGTCTTTATTGTATCATTTGTCGCGTTTATTGCCTCAATAATTCCCGCAATGAAAGCAGGTGAATTAAATCCCGCACAGGCATTACATACAACCATTTAAGGAGTATTCATGAAAATCAAATACTTATTATTGATAGTATTAAGTATCATCACGGTGCAGATGAATCTTTTTACAGAAACCGGTGATTATAAAAAAATCCTGGAAAAACTGGACTCGCAGGCGCGGTTTGACGAAAGTGATTTTTCCGCAGTATATACGATAATTTCCGAAAAGCCTGAAAAAGGCAAGGAATTGTTTCAAGCCAGAATGTTCAGGCGCGACCGGGAAGATAAATTCGTTTACCTGATATTGGAACCCGATGCCTATAAAGGTCAAGGAGCCTTGATGATAGACGATAACCTGTGGGTTTATGACCCTGAAAGCAGGAAATTTTCACATTCTTCCGTCAAGGAAAATTTCCAGGACTCGGAAGCAAAAAACAATGATTTCAAGGCTTCCTCCCTGGCCAATGATTACAGTATAGAAAAGGCGGAAGAAGGTAAACTCGGGAAATTCGATGTTTACATCCTGGACCTCAAGGCAAACAATAATGAAGTACCGTATCCCAGAGAAAAAATCTGGGTAAGAAAGGATGAAACGGTCATCCTGAAAATGGAGGATTACAGCCTGTCCGGGAAGCTTGTGCGCACAGCGGCTTTTCTGGGATACGTCCGTATTAAAGGCAAATATCTGCCTACAAAAATTTTAATAATCGATGAACTCCAAAAAGGTGAAAAAACACAGATAACGGTTGAAAATGTATCTACCGACAAACTCCCTGATTCGGTATTCAAAAAAACCTACCTGGAGAGGGTCAATCAGTAAAGGAGTCAATCAACCATGAAAAAAAAAGTCATTATTTTCCTGTTCATTACAACTATAATTTTAAATGCAGCTGCCCAGGAAAGTGAATCCTCGGATGATCTCGACTCCTTGTTCAATGAGGAAAATATAACAGATATCGAAGATACGAATAAAAAAGCGGATGAAGACCAAAAGGCGGAAGAGGACCTGCTCGTATCCGAGGGTGTCAGGTGGGGCGGTTCATTCAAATCGGTCTTTACCACTAAATTAGGGTATAACTCCTATCCCGGCTTCACGAATTTCAACGATTATGATGAGTTGAGTCTGCTTGGCGACCTCCAGGCAACCCTTTTTTTCGACGCCCGTCCCCAGGAAGATTTCAGGATATTGGGTAAATTTAAAACAGCCTACCCGTTTACTTTGAGGGATGATCCATTAAAAACTACTCTTACGGCTCCCAATATCGAAGTCTTTGAACTCTTCAGCGATTTTAATTACAGGGACATGCTTTTTTTCCGTGTCGGCAAGCACACAATCAAATGGGGCGTCGGCTATTTTTTCAGTCCGGCGGATGTGCTGAGCCTGACGCCCATTGATATTACGGATCCCACCGCCGAACGGGAAGGCCCCATCTCACTTAAAACCCAAATACCGTTTTACGATAACAATTTCTATCTTTACCTGATTGCCAATAACATCACTACACCGGATAAAATAGCCATTGCCCCCAAAATTGAATTGGTGACGGGTTCCGTTGAAACAACGATAGCCGGCTTTTATCGTTATCAAATGGCCCCGAGAGGAATATTGATGATGACGGGAAGCATCAGCGACTTCAATCTCTTCGGTGAAGCCGTTTTAAGCTACGGTTCGGATAAGACATTCATATCCGGGACCTACACGCCGTATAGCCGAACCTCGGAGTTTTTCTTTTCGGGTACGATTGGAGCCAGCTATATCAATGTAGACCTCAACCTGATGTTATTTGCCCAATACTTTTTCAATGGGGAAGGCTACCCGGACTCGACCCTGCTGCTACCGGCTTATGGTGTTTTACCTCTTCAAGACCTTGCTAACTTCGGGATGCATTATGTGGCTTTTTCCGCTTCATGGATAGAAATAGCAAATGGTCCCGTTTCATTATCATTGCTTTATATAGGTAATTTCAGTGATATGTCAGGGCTGATAAATCCGTCTATCTCCTATAAATTTTTCGATTTTGCCAGTGTCAGCCTTGGTTCAAATATTTATTACGGTGACGACGGGGATGAGTTTATTGCGCCGGTCATGAAACTACCGGAATTTTTCAACAGGCTGGAATTTTATTTACAATTTACTTTAGGAACCGGAAAATTTTAACCATATGTGGGGACAGAGGTTAAAAAAAGATCATTTTAATCGCAACCAGGACTAAAACAATACCAAACCCTTTCTTCAATATTACCTCGGGAATACCAACTACAAGATTGGCTCCAAGAAAACTTCCCAGGACAAAGCCGATACAGACAAAAATCGCTATTTTAATATCCACAAAGCCGTTCTTGTAATACGTCCAGGCGGCAAGCAATCCTATAGGAGGTACCATGAGTGCGACAGTTGTTCCCTGGGCTTCGTGCTGGGTAAGGCCGAACAGGAGTACCAGGGCGGGCACCAGTATAATACCTCCGCCGATGCCGATCATACCACTCAAAAAACCGACAAGTATACCCAAAATAATGTATAGTATAATGTTTACCATAAAAGGACCTCCGGATTTTTGTCAATTAGTTGAATTTTCCTTATTCTGCTTTATTTTAGCCATTGCAGCAAGTAGTTTAGCCTCAATTTCATCATAAATATTCGGGCAATATATACCAATAAACATTAGCGGCCATTTCCTTTTAAAAAAAGTGATTGACGCCATTTCCTTTTCATCGACCAGGAGGAAATCCGCCATGATACACTCACTTATCCTCTGCTCCATTTTGTCGGTTAAAATTTTCTCTCCAAAGGCGTATTTATCGCAATAATCATTATAAGCGGCGAGCGTATCTTCTGTTTTTGCTATATTCCAGTCTTTTTCTTCCTGTATAAAAACGGCTTCATCCGGTATCTTATGGACAGGTGTTCCATTTTCGACCTCTGTCCCCCCGGCTGTCAGGGAGGCCCATAACTCATCCGCTTCCTTCCTATGAACGCCCTTTGGCCACTTGCTTATAAAGACTTCAACTGACTGACGGTCCCCTTTTTCCGTGACATCCCAATCGGCCTGCTCCTTTTGCCGCGTCATTAATATTTCCTTTAATTTATCGACACCCGGCCCCTGTGGATATTCTTCCAGGTAATTATCCGCTGCATCCTGACTGTAATTAGAGCTGACAACTTTTGTCCACAATTCCTGCTCCCTGTTAATGGCGATTCTTTTCTCCTCGTCTTTTTTTATTTCGATAAAACGGGTCAGCTCCGCCATTTTATCTTTTTCGAGTGATCGAAACAGCTTTGCGGCTTCACGTATAAAGGGATTATTGGATGACGCTTTTTTAGCATCAGCGGCAACGGAATTGTCTACCATTTCTTTTTCCGACGGACTTATAAAATAAATTCCTTTCTCTGTTGATCCTTTCAAATACGAAAGTGCCTCGATCAATTCCGTTTTACCCTTCACTGTTTCCTCCCGGATTCGCGCCAGCTCTTTTTCATCTTCAGGCAGCGTCACTTGTCCGGATTGTGCATCATAAAAACTCAGAGCAATGTCACATATATAAACATACAAACTGTTTCCTTCCTTATATGCTTCTATTCCCTTTTTAAGTATTTTCCTGGCGTAATTATACATCTGTCGCAGCCAGGCATCCAGGATATACGTTGTTCCTATCTCATCCAATGCTTCGAACAGAAGCTGGTCTGCGTTAATAAAATTTTTTATCCGGTTTACATCTCCGGAAAAGGTTCCCTTCACACCCGTTCTCTGGAAAAATAAATTCTCTAACACTGCAAAAGCGGACCAACCTTCCACTGTATCCAGTTTTTTATTGGAAAGCAGCCTGTAAACCTGTTTTAGCGAATCGGCGGCAGTTACATAGCCGAGACTCTTGCAGCAGGAAAGTAAAGCCGGATAAGCCGGGCTAAAAGAGGGGTTCAGCAACAGGGCCTGGCTGAAAAAATCTGCGGCAGCCGCATAATCACCCGACAGAAAAAAAGCCATTCCGGAATAAAACCAGAAAAGATAATTATCCATGTTATACGTACTTCCCCCGGCGAGGTAGCCCAGAAAAGCATTAAAATCGTTCCTGGACAGGTTTATCCGCATCAGGTAAAGATAACTGTCTTCCATGGTTTTATCTGAAATAATAGCTGTTTTAAAGGCCGCCTCCGCCAGGTCCTCTTTTTTTTCACGCAGGTAACATCTGCCCAATCCCTCGTAGGCCCGGCCGTCTTTTACTCCAGCTGCAATACAGTAACTGTACGCCTGCTTAGAACGCAGGATTTGCCCCTTTTCATAAAGGGCATCCGTGGAGAATAAAAGACCTTCACCCCGTACAAAACGGAAGTAGAGTCCCGGAACGTATTCATCCATCCAGTCATTTGATTTTACGGATTGATACTCCTCCAGTTCCACGCTTGAAAACAGCTTGACCGGTTCATCAAACGCCCTTACTATCCAATATCGCTGTGCGTCCCCCGGCCGGAACAGTTTGTTCCCGGACGGGAACGGCATCCAAAGGCCTTTTCTGAAATTCAGGAGCACCTCATTTTGTATTTCATTTTTTATCGAGGAAAGAAGTACAAACCTGCCTTCATCAACAAACAGGGATGTAAACTGCTTCTCCATGGATGGATTCTTCCCGTCCTTGTACTCGTAATGGATACTTCCATTGGAAGAAAACACTATATTACCCCAGGCCAGATATTTTCCGCCGGGGTGCAGACTGAATTTATATAACGGCAGGCCGCTTGATGATGGGTGCCGGATTTCCAGTATCATTCTTCCTGTTTTAATATCCCAGCATTTAAGCCGGTTGTCTTCTCCTGTGGAATAAAGATATTTCCCGTCAGGTGAGAATTCAATATGGGTAACAGCCCCCTGGTGGCTTAACCTTGCGCCGGAAGGTGTTACCTCTGTCCCCGCCTTTACACTCCAAAGCCTGATCATACTGTCATCCGACCCGGAAGCGAGGTTTTTCCCGTCTTTTGAAAATGCCAGGGCCCTTATTTTTGCCTGTGAGTTCCGGCTTATCGCAAGATAACTCGTATCTTCCGACCTCCGTCCCCCCGGTGCATGGCCATTACCGCTCCAAATTTCACGTCCGTTACCGGTGGAGAGAAGGGTTATTTCACCGCGATAACTGCCGCAGGCGATTGAAGCGCTGTCCGGTGAAAAAGTACAGGCCGCCATGGCGGTTTTAACGGGAAATTCCTTGACTTTTGTACCTGTACTAACACTCCATAGGGAAATCATTATCTGCCGGATCAGGACCTTATTGTTTTCCTGCTTTTCCGTCTGTAATTCACATCCAGCCACATAATAACCGTCGGGACTGAACGCTGCGGAATCATAAAAAGGGGTGTTTTTTAAAACGACGGTTTTCCTTGTATACAGGTCCGTGACAGAAGCATGGGCCCCGAATTCATTTTCTCTTAACGACTCCGGATCATCCGTATAACCATCATTCCTGGTTGAAAGAATTAACCGGCCATCGGCGTTTGTTGAATGGAATCCGTATAATAATATTGGCTGCAGTTTGTTGTCCGGGAATCCCCCTTCCGAATTTACCGAAACCTGGTTTCCCGTCACACAGGCTTCAATAAGGCATAAAGAAAGTAATAGTAAAAAGACAGTAATGGTTATTCTCAGCATGGTGAAATCCTTCATTAAAAGAAGTATATAGCTGTCAGCGTAAAAATCCAACTTTCAGGCTGAGGTGGCTTTTTATTTAGTTAACAATTCCAACCTAATTTAACGGCCGGATAGCTGCTGAAGCCGGCCCATGACCAATTCGGCCAGACCTTTGCATTGATTAGGTGAAGTGTGGTATCCTCCCCCGCCGGTTTGCTGCCGCACAACCATATACCCATACTCGTCATCCCCTCCCGGCTCATTTATGTAATTACCAAAATCAAGTTGTGCAAGGCTGTTGAATGTCTCCCCCTTACCCTTGCAGAGAAACACGGAATACATGTACGGCACGGCTCCGTTCGGGCCGTTATTGATAGCCACCTGGAATTGCACCCCGAGAAAATCGGCGGGCTTGCGTTTCGGTTCAAGCATGAAACGGATGTCCTCCGGTATCCTCCGTCCCTCCTTGTCCTTGTCCAGGCGAAGATACGGCGTCATTACAAATTTATCTTCATACTTGGAAACGGAATTGATAATGGCATTAAAACAGGTTATTTTCATACCAAGTTGACCGGGTACCCATAAATTGATGGCACCGGAAAAAAATACGGGGATGCAGAGGATTCCCGCATCGATTATCAGCGTCAAAAGCGCCCAATCCTCGGATTCGAAAATTATAAAAAGGCCGAACAGCACAATGATAAACACTACTATCAATCCAACGCCGAATGACTGTTTGAAATAAAAGGGGTATTTAATGGATTTAGTGGATTTCAGATTATCTTTGATTTTCTGGAATTCCGCATCGGAGACAGCCGTCCAATCCTCGAAACCAAGGTCTACCGGCTTGTTCTTGTAATTTTTACTTATTATCCAGATACTGCTTAAACCGATGATCAATGTCCCCAGGCTGAATACACTTCCCTCATCGAAATAAAACTGGTAAAACACGCCAAACGCAGCCATTGCCGCAAAAAGGATGACCCTGATAATGAAGGGAATACCGGGAATTATAAACGATATTTTCATACAATGATCCTTTTCATTATGTGTTTACGCCCTCATGCCGAGGACTTCTCCTTGTGTGTGCCTTTGATGCACTTTATCTCATCCGTACCGGCATACTGCCAGTACAGCGGACAGGCCGCCTGACAAGCGGTGAATTGTGTGCACCCGTCGCACTCACTGGGTGCGTATTTTTTGGTTTTGAAATAGGCCGCACGCGAGGAAAACCAGATGGCGTTAAAATCATTATTTAACAGGTTACCCAGCGATTCAGGGTAGGAAGAACAGGGCAGCACGTTTCCCTCCGGTGACACGGAAATAAGCCCGTCCATGGCGGCGCAGGATTTATTGCCCAGCCCGCGGGCTATAGGATTGTAATGACAATGGGGTGTGGGTGAATACCAGAAAAAAGTAAGATTCAATGATTCCGCCTTTTTACGGACCGACTCTACCACATTCCCGATCCTGCTGTACGGGAAAAACAGGTTTTCGTTTGTAAGCCCCCGTCCGCTGGGGATAAACAGGTTCATGGCGAACCGTTTTATTCCCAGGGTTGCCAGGAACTCCGGGAAGGCGTCAATACCGGGAACGTTGGGCTGTGACAGCGTGGTATTCGTCTGAACGGGAATGCCGGCCGCCTGCAGGTTCCGAATACCTGCGAGCGTTTTTTCATACGAACCCTCGGCGCCCGTCAGGAAATCATGCAGTTCTTTTTCCGCGCTTTCAACACTCACCTGGGCCGACCCTAGACCGCTTTTTTTCAACGACCTGGCGCGTGCCCCGTCAATCAATGTACCGTTTGTAATGAGATTGACGGACAATTTCTTTTTACGGGCAAAACGTATCAGTTCCTCCAGGTCCGTCCGTAAAAGAGGTTCCCCACCCGTAAAGGAAAAAAACGGAATTTTCGCCTTCTCTTTGAAAATGGTTATAATTCTCTTCACATCAACCGTGGTCATTTCACCGGTTTTCGTATTTGAACCGCATTTGGCATAACAGAACCGGCAAAAATTATTGCACCTGTACGTGAGGGCAATCTCGCCGAGGATGGGAAGCCTGGTAAAATCAAAACCGAACTGCACCCTGTCCGTCGCCCGCCTCAAATCGATGTTGCCTCCGCATCCCTGGTAAAAGGATTTCAGGTCGCAGAAAAACCAATGCACCTGGCTTGCCCGTTCGCCGTCATGAATCATTTTAAGCTGCCTTATTTTTTTACCGTTCAACAGGGAGGATAGAATTCCGTACGCCGATTCGTTTACCTTGTACACCTTGTTCGGCGGTAAAATCAATATCCCGTCTTCGCTCCTCAAGTGTATGTGCGGCTTAATCCGCTTGACAAAGCCGTCTATCCAGGACAGTTCCCCGGTTTTCAATGCGCACCTCCCGATACACAGGCCGAATGACAGGCGGAGTGGCAAGCCGAATGGCAGGCGTGGTGGCAGGCCGAGTGGCACGCCGAATGGCAGGCATTGTGACAGGCCGAATAACAGGCATCAACGGTACCTGTTTTTACGCCGGCGGGCGTAAAACAGCCCTGGAAACAGGCTGAGGAAGCCATGAAATTCTGGTAACTGCTTGAAAATTCCTGCGGAAGACGGACGGCCGCATAAGATTGTGTGTGCCAATGGATGTAATGGTAAGAACACCAGTAATGGTAATAGGGCCGGTTTGTAGAGATGTTTTCCTCGTTTTTGTCTTCAAGCATCTTCCTGTAATAATCCCTTGTGGCTTCATAATCACAGTCCCATATTTTTTCCTGAAGATTGGCAATCACCTTCTCAAAAAAATCCGCCAGGATACCGGACAGCACGTTTCCCTTTGTATCAAACGCCTGGAGAAATAATTCCTCGTACTCATGTTCCGCTTTTTCAGGTGAAATAATTCCGATTTGAAGCGGGTTTTCACTTACAACATCGATAATACCCTGGCGTTTGAGTCCCTCAAGCATGATACCAACTATTTTCTGCAAAGGCAATTCCAGGAGTAATGCCGCCTCGATGGGGTGCAGGTCCTTTATGATTTTCCCCTTCACCTGGTACGAACCGACCATGATCTTGGGCGGCATCCAGTTGTCACCCGCCCACCTTATACCTTCCACCGTTTCAACAACTTTGGAAAATTGGGCGTTTTTCATTATCAGAATCAGGACAAGCAGGGCGATGAACCCGCCCATTATTAAAACTACACTGCTGTACTTCTCGAAAAATGACGGTAAATCGTTCGGCCGTTCTACCGTTTCGGTGGTCCCGGTATAATCCCGGGTCTCTTCCCCGGATGACTCGGGTTCTTCCTGCCGTTCGGAGAGATCTGTCAGGAAGGCAATTTTATCCTTGAGAATGTAAAATTGAAGCCTCTGCGCCTGGTAGGCACGCACATTATCCTGGTGAAAACGAACGGTAAAATAATACTTACCGTCGTCGCCCTGTGAGCCGAAATAATCGATCTTGTTTTCGGCATTCACATGCTTTTCCGTCCTGAAATCAAGGCTTGCAGGAAAATCCTCATCGACCTTCTCGCCTTTTACCGTTACGGGGAGCACTACGCGAACCGTTCTATGACCCATGGAATATTCCCATTCCACCGGGGCCCAGTCAAAATAAAATAAATCACCGAATTCATCGGAATGGGTAATGCCGATATATCCGGGTCCGGCAAGGTCGCCGCCGTAATTGAGGAAATACATTGCCTTGCCGGAAAAACCCATGCCGTCGGCAAGTATGACATCATAATACTTGTCATCCAGTTTATTGATTTCCAATGGTTGCCGCCTGCCTCCCGAGAGGTCGGCAAAACAACGCTCCCTGTTGAAATAAGGAGTCATTGCCATTCCCTGGAAATAAAAGCCATGCATTTCACCGCCCGAGGCATACCAGTCCATGCTGTAAAACACATCCCCTTTCCCGTCGGGACGGACCACCACGTCTATCTCCACGGATTCAAGACTTGCATTGAGACCAAAAGAGGTAATACAAGTAAAAATAAGCATTAATGAAATAATGATTCTTTTCATACCCAGTTATTCCTCCGGATTTCTTTTAAGCAGGAAAGTATCAATCGGAATCCCGTCCCATTTCCTCGATTATCTGGAGCTGTTCTTCCTTGGTAAGGCCGACCAGTTCGCCTGAAATTTTTTCCTTTATGAAATGGGACGCTTCCACGATTCCGTTTACCGTCCTTTGAATAAAGTCATCCACATTTTCGCCGTCCTCGACACCGTACCGTTTTTCCGTGGAATTTTCGTCCAGCTCTTCCAGATAAATTTGACATAACTCCTGAACATCATCTATTTTTTTGTTGGCAAGCGGGGAATAAGTGATGAGTTCCCGGCATTTGTTCAGATAATTCCCTGAAATAAGCAGAAAATACTCAAGTGATTTCCTTACCTTTTCATCTCCTATCCGCAGCCGTGCGATGGTATTCCTCACCATGCCATAATGCTCTATTTTAAGAAGCATCTGTTTGTTTCTCTCCTGGTCCTTTTGCCCGGCAATTTCCTTTGCGCCGCGCCTTGTAAAGAGGAGAATGAATGAACTTACCAGGTATACTCCTGCTATCGAAGCTGCTGCGACCCATTTAAAAACCCCGGTAAAAAAAATAAAAGACGCCGCCAAGGCAAGGATGGCAACAATCGAGAAGGTCCTGTTCAGACCGGATTTGAGATAAAGTATTAAAGGATTTTTAGTTTCCATATCCGCCCGTTTTTACTAAAAAGTATATGCAGCTAAAAAGGAAAGTCAAGGGATTAACGCTGGGAGTTTTTTGCGCTGTAACTTTTTAGGCCATTTGAGGGCTGCGCAGGAACCCCGGCTCTACTTCGCTTCGCTTGCCTACACACGGGACACCAAAACGCTGCCACGCACGTGATACCGAATCGCAGTAGCGATTCATAAGCGTTTTTAAGATGCCGCCGTGATTCCTACTCCGCCCTCAAAGCATAAAGCTATAGCACACAAAAGCTTTTAGAAAGGTTAAACTTACAGATAGTGCGCACATCTTACCTACATTGTTTTCTTTAATTCCTTTTATTTTATGCAGCAAGCAGTAAACATCGCATACTTACTTTTTATTAATAAGTGAAATGCCCGTTTTTTAAGGTCAATATTTTCTGCTACCCATATTTTCTTAATATAGCCAGACTTTTTTTGTATTATTTCTGGGGTAAATTGATTTCACCTAATTCCTAAGTCATTGTTCTATCTGTATTTAGGGAACAGCGGGAATTACTCGCTGAACTATACAACCGGATGATTTATAATCTTCAATATTGATTTTTTTAAAAACGGTTTTTATACTTTATATCAAGGAGTTCATTATGCCTTTAATTGAATGGAACGATGCCTTAAGCATACAAATATCGGAAATCGATAATCAACATATGAAATTAGTCCAGATCATTAATAATCTGCATGCCGCCATGCTTGAAGGCAAGGGGAAACTTGTCATTGAAAAAATCCTCAACGAAATGGTCGATTATACGGTTTACCATTTTTCTACGGAAGAAAAGCTTATGGGGCCGCACAGGTATCCTCTTGAAGAAGAGCACAGGAAACAACATGCCGGTTTTGTTGAAAAAGCAAAAGATTTCCAGGAGAAAATGTCTCAGGGCAAATTGTTCCTTTCAATTGAAATCATGAACTTTCTCAAGAACTGGCTTTCAAATCATATAATGGATTCCGATAAAAAATTTGGCAGCCATCTTCGCGAAATGGGCCTGTCCTGAAAAATAAGCCGTCCTGCCCGGAAATTTATAAATAAATTAGGGGCACCTCTAAAAAATCCAGCCTTAAATGGGTTTATTTGCTTTTTATTATTCCGTATGTTATCATTTAGCGAGGATGCCTGGACAAAAATTTTTTTATAAACTATTTAATATTGAAAAGGGAGAAAAAGGCCTTGTTGCGATGTGCTTTTTTCTTTATTTCTTTCTGGGTATTCCCCAGCTCTTCACTGCCTCCGCCGCCAGCGCATTGTTCCTGGAATATTTTAAAGCCGCCGATCTGCCGCTTGTTTACATGTCATCAGCCCTGATTGTCCCCGCGGTAGGATTACTGGTTACCTCCCTGCAAAAACGCATTAAAACGGAAAGACTTCTGCCCGTACTGCTTTTCAGCATGTTGCTTTGCCTTGTTTTGATTTACTGCGCCAATGTCCTGTTCGGGTTGGAAAAACTTCCCCGCCTGGTCCTGTTAGTCTGGGTGGATGTCGAATACATGCTGACGGAACTTATTTTCTGGATCACGGTCAACACGTTGTTCAATATCCGCCAGGCCAAACGCCTGTTCGGACTGATGGGTGCCGGTCAGGTGGTTTCAGCCATTACTGGCGGTGCTCTCCTGCCTCTCATTATCCGGGCTTTCGGCACCCTGAACCTGATTATCATATCCATGCTGGCTTTATCGGCGGCTTGCGCCGGTGTATTTCTGCTTTTCAGGTTTTTCCGGTTTTCGCAGCCATCACGGCAGGAGCAGCCGGACTCAAAGGGCAAACAGGTTGGGAAAATTTCCGGTTTGATCGGCAACCGCTATATACGGTTGATTTTTCTGCTTGTCGCGTTCGAATTCATCTGCCATAATTTCATCGATAATGCCTTTTTCACCAATGCCAAGCTGGTTATGCCCGGTACTGAACAGTTGGCTGTTTTTTTGGGGCAGTTTTTGGCCCTGGCCGGAATTGTCAAACTGATGGTCACCGCCCTGCTTTCAAGCAGGTGGATCAAGCGTTTCGGTGTTCTGGGAGGTCTTTCCAGCCCCGCTTTGCTGATTATTGTCCCGCTTACCATGGCCATAGTCTTTAGTTTTATTCCCCTGCAAAGCCTGGCGGTTCCCATCCTGCTTTTTGCCGCACGGTTCTGTGAAACACTTTTTATCAGCACTATTTATGCCCCTGCCTATTATATCCTGTACCAGGCAGTCCAGGAAAAAAAACGCGCCCGGGCTCAGAATATTGCGGAACTGGTAGTGGGACAACTGGCCGGTGGTGCGGCCGGCCTTGTACTTTTCCTTTTTTCCGGTTTTTTTACCGCCCATGCATCCATTCTCTCTCTTTTTGCCCTGACAGCCGCTTTTTTGTGGTTGATGGCCTGCTTTATGGTAAACAGGGAATACAAGCGGGCACTCGCCCAGTTGCTTGCAAGGCGGGACTTGAAAAGTATTGATATGATTTTTAACAATGCCGATATGATCAAAACCTTGAAAACCTGGGTTTTTGGTCAACATCCGAGGGAAATTTTTTATTGCCTGACAAAACTGAAGGAAATAGAGGACCCGGAATATCCCGAGATATTGAAAGAATTGATGCATCAGGCTCCGTCCCCCGTAATCGAATATATAAAAATGCATTCCGGCCAAATGGACGAATCCGCCACTCTGTTAAAACAACAAACGGGAGAAGGGGAACTTGAAGCCGGTCTTTCCAGTGATGACAGGGAAATTAAAAAACAAGCCCTGGTCCAATTGGGAAGCGAATCCGGCCGGAAAGCATTTCTGGCTGCGCTGGAGTTGGCAAGGGTTCCTGACCTGCGCCAATCAGTGATCACCGCTTTCGTAAGAACAGGAGAAACGGCCATTCCCTTCCTGGAAGAAGCTTACACTCATAATGCCGGGAACGTACTGCTTCGATGCGTCATTGCCCAAATACTGGGCAAGCTGAGGACGGAAAGGGCCATCAAGGTGCTTGAATCACTCCTGTCCGATACCGACCGGCAGGTACGCTATTTCGTTCTCCAGGCGCTGAAAGACTGCCGTTACATTTCCGCAGGCGATAAACGTAAGGAGCTGCATGCCTTATTGGTCAAGGAAATCAATTACAGCCTTGTCATTTATGAAGCGGTAATGGATTTGTATCCTTTGCCCAAGGCTTTTGTGCTGCGGAAAACCCTGGAAGAGGAACTCCGGGCCGTTCGTTCCCGCTGTTTTTACGTACTCAGCCTTCTTTATGACAGGGAAAAAATACTGAATATCCTGTACAACCTGCAGAGCGTTGACCCTGGAAAACTCTCTTTGGCCGTCGAATTAACCGACAATCTTTTAAAGCGTCCTGATAAGGAATTAATCCTGCCTTTGATTGAACAGGGGGATGAACAGTCACATTTTCAAAAACTGTCCCGCCTGTTTGCTGATTTTAAACACGAGTCTCTGGATCCCGAAAACAGGCTTTCACGCCTGGTTACGGATGTGGAGACATGGCAGAGTCCATGGATCAGTGAATGTGCGGAATATATCAGGTTGAAAATAAAAAATCCGGCACACCGCAAGCCTCTTGTCGAAAAGGTCCTTCTTTTTAAAAGAACCGTGATTTTCCGTGCGGTGAGCCATGAAGTACTTTTTGAGATCGTACCGGTTATTCAGGCGGAACGGTTTGCCCCCCATACATCGATTATAAGGAAGGGCGAACAGGGTTCCACCATGTATGTGATTGCCGCCGGCAGGATACGGGTACATATCGGGGAAAAGACAATCACAGAGATGGGTCCGGGCGCCATTTTTGGCGAACTTTCAGCCTTAAGCCCTGAACCTCGTTCAGCCGATATCACATGCCTTGAAAAGTCCGTGCTTTTTCCCATTCCACGCGACCTCCTGCATGACCTGATTACCAATTACCGGCAGGTGGCAATAGCCATGCTGCGTATACTGGTCAGCCGGTTTTTTGATGCCCTGAACCGGATCGACGGGGCGGTTCTATCCGCGAATCACCCGGAGTTTCCCGCAGGAAGCACCCCGTCCCATAACCGCCAGCTTACCATCCTGGATAAGGTGATTGTTTTTCACTCCATACCATTGTTTGAAAATGTCCCGGAAGGTATGCTTGTTGAACTGGCACACTCAATCCAGCAGAGATATATTAACAAAGGGGAAACTGTTTATTCTGAGGGAGAAAAAAGTGCCTCGCTTTTTATTCTGGTTGAAGGTATGATAATTGTGCGGAGAAAGGGGGCTGTCCTGTACCAATTGGGAGAGCGGGACATGTTCGGAGAGCTGGCTGCTTTGGAATTGCGGCCCAGGGAGGCGGAAGCGCGGGCCGCGGGAAATACCCTCCTTCTCGAAATGAACCGGAATACGCTCTTTGACCTGATCTCCGATCAGACCGGCAGTGTCCATTCCCTGATTGTTTTTTTAATAGAGCGTTTGAGGAAAATCAATTTTTTAATCGGAAAACGATAAACGCACCTGGAGGTGGTTAAGGCAATGCCCGTATTATTTATAGACCGCAACAAGATATTGCATAATTTTCTCTTCCTGAAAAAATTGTGTTCTGATTTTAAACTTGAACTGGTCACGGTTGCCAAGTTCTGCCTGTTCAACAGCCAGATAATAGATTCGTTGATTGATAATGGGGCAGAGTTCATAGCAGGAGTGAATCTGTTCAACCTGAGGAATCTTAAGGAACCTATTAAAAAAATGCTTTTGCGTACGGCGCTTTCCGACATGAAGAACGGGATAGAGGACTGTGATTGCGTACTCGTATCGGAACTGGCCATGCTGGAGGCCCTGGCCCGGCTTCCTGGTCAGAAAAAACCGGGAGCAATCCTCATGCTGGAACTGGGTGATTTCCGGGAGGGTATACCGCCGGATGACTTCATAAAATTTTTAAAGAAGGCGCTTTCCATCCGCGGGGTAAAGATTGCAGGAATAGGCGGGAATCTGGGATGTCTTACAGGCAGGCTGCCGGACACGGAAATGTTTTCCATAATGCACGACCTGCTGCAGACAGCCAGGGCTGAACTGGGCTGCGAGTTAAGCACCGTCTCAATGGGCGGAACAAGCATATTCGACATGTTTGAAAACAACTGGATGGCGGAAGACATCACCCAGGTGCGGATGGGAGAGGCCATTTTTTTCGGGTATAACATGTCTGCCCGGAAAAAGCTTGCCGGATTCAAAGGGGATGCTTTTATTTTTCAGGCGGAAATTATTGAACTTGCAGAAAAAAAAATAATCCACTCCCCCGGCCGGATTGGTTATAACGCGTTTGGCCATAAAACGAATCCCGTGTCGCCGCCCGGGATGAGGAAACGGGCCGTATTGAATTTTGGCAGTTTGGCAGCCTCTTTTCATGGTCTTTCACCCGTGGACAGCGGGGTTTTTTTTGCCGGGGCCACGCACGATTATTCCGTGATTGATGTATCGGAATGTACACGGAAGTGGAAAGTCGGGGACCGCATCCATTTTGTCATGAATTACAACAGCGCATCCCAGGCCATGCTCAATCCGTTTGTACAGAAAAAATTTATCGACGGCAAGAATAATCCGTTTGATATCCCGGCGGATCTGGAATAGAATTTGAAAATAGCGATTCCCAAGGAGGAATGTATGTTTAAAAATATCAAAGGTATGATCATTTTGATAATATCAGCGGCTTGTTTGCTGATCAATTCCTGTAATCCGGGAGATACGGATACATCGGGAGTTACGGATGATAATGTCACATCAACCCCAAAAGCGGTGGATACACAATTCGACAACACCGAATTGTCGGAAAGCAATCTATCTCCATTCCTGAAAAAAAATAACGCCAAATTCCGCATTGCCGTGATACAGAGCGGTGAATATTTTTCCTATGCCGATGTTTTTGAGGGTATGATCCAGGGTCTTATGACCATCGGCTGGATAAAAGACCATACATTTGATTACACCGGGTACGCTGACGGAAAAACCGTTCTCAATATTCTTTTGGAACTGAAGAAATATTCCTACAGTGACTATCTTGAGCTTTCTCCAAAATATTACTATGACCTTAAATGGTCATCGGCAAATGCCCGGAGCAGGGAATTCAAGGCATTGCTTGCACCGGCGGCCGGGATAGACCTGATTATCAGCCTGGGCACACAGGCGAGCCAGATACTGGCCGCGCCGAAGCAATTCCCCATTCCCGTGCTGGTTGATTCCATGTCTGATCCTGTGGGCTCCGGCGTTCTCAAGTCGATGAAGGATTCCGGCAAAGACTACCTGACCGGTATCGTGGACCCTGAACAGGACCTGCGCCAGGTAAAATTGTTTTACAGCGTGATTGGCTTTAAAAACCTGGGCCTGATCTATGAAAACAGTGATATCGGCAGGCAATACGCAGCCTATGATGATGTGATGAGTGTTTCCAAAGAATTGGGCTTTAAGGTGGTGGGCAATACCCATGTTCTTCCCGATCCTGAGAACGAGGATGATGATGCAGCCTGGGCCAGATGTGAAGCCCAATACGTAAAAGCCCTGAAGGAACTGGCTCCCAAGGTGGATGCCGTATACCTTGCCGTACAGGCAGGGCTGTCCGAATACAGCCTGCCCGACATCGTGGCGGTTTTAAACCAGCATAAAATTCCGTCTTTTATAATGGAGGGAAAGGATTTTGTCAAAAACGGTATACTCCTGGGTGAATCCGATTCAAACCTGCTGACCAAGGGCATCTACTCCGCCAAAAAAATCGTCAGGATCTTCCAGGGCATAAAACCCCGGCATCTCAACCAGGTATTCGAACATGTGCCGCATATTGCCATCAATCTGGATACGGCGGATGCCATCGATTTTGATGTTCCCATTGACATTCTGGCGACCGCAGACGAGATCTACAAGACCATGAGCAAAGGAGAGACGAATGAATAAAAGGCAGCTATTGGGTTTTATTATCGGAGCCTGCGTTATTCTGACCGTGGCCCAGTTTCTCAATGCGATACTGAGTATTTCTTCGTTTGAACAGACATTCCGCAACACCCTGATTTCCCGTTTCCAGATTGGGGCACGGGAACTGAAACGCCAGGTGGAAACCTCGGTCAATTACGGGAAACCGCTCAATCTTTTCAGCGGCATGGATTCCATATTCAAGGATATAAAGGCCAAGGACAAGGATATCAAAAATTTGTACGTCACCCTGCCCGACCGTGCCGTTCTCTACAGTACGGACCCGCAGGCGGCGGGCATGCAATTGGGCACTGATTCATTCCCCTCCTACCGGTCCTCCCCCCCGCCCGAGGACTTATATAAAACCGATGTAACGGCATACAAGCACTCCATTTTTATTTCCCTGCCCGTTTATTACAATGATCAGAAACTGACGGGCATGGTCTGGCTGGAATTCGATGCCCGTATCATCACCCGGCGAATCCAGACGGTAATCATGGAAAACCTGGTCTATTTCGTACCTATACTCCTGGGCGCCTTCCTGGTAACAATCGGTCTCCTGATGGCGATTTCCGGTTTTCGTAGAAAAAAAGCGGAAACCGCAAAGGGCGGCCGCCCGTCCATACTTGTGTCCGCGGTTATCATCTTTGTCCTGATTCTGGCACAGGCGGGGTATGCCTATTTTAATAACCAGTATTTCCAGAAAACGTACGTGGGCCTGTTTGATCAGAATATTGAAAGCCTGTCCGAGGTAATCAGGGATGACTTCAATTATGTGCTTGGCTTTGGTATTCCCCTGAAGCGCATGAAAAAAGCGGAAGTGATCCTGGGCGAACACCTGAAAAATGCGCCTGAAGCCAGAAAAATCTGCCTGGTCGACACGGAAGGCAATGCCCTTTACAGCGCGGAACGGCTGGCTGATAATGAACTCAAGGTGCACAGCGTCATGTCCGGCATGCAAAACGAAAAGGTTCCCATTACCGGCACGGAACTGCGCCGGCTTGTACCCATTCGGCCGGGAGGGGGTCCGCCTATAGCCTACCTCGTGACTTATATCAATGAAGAGCTGATTAACAGGCAGCTCTATGACATTCTGCTGGATGCCCTCACTATTATTATCGTGTCCCTGATCACGAGCCTGGAACTGGTGCGCCTTCTGACCCTGGTCGCCTCCGGGAAGAGCAGTGAAACGGAAACTGAAGAAGCCGTCCAGGGACGCAACTTGAAAGTGATCCGAGTGACGGCCTTCTTGTTTTTTTTCGCCGCGTTCATCCCCCTTTCGTTTCTTCCCCCGTATATTGAGCAGGTGCTGAAAATCCATCCCGTCTCCCTTTTCAACCTGTCTGCCGAGACAATGATCAGCCTGCCCATTTCCGCCTACCTCGCCGGTATTACCATTGCCGTATTGATTGTGGGATTTCTTTCCCGCATAGTTACCATCCGCAGCATATATGTTGCTTCCTGTATTCTGTATATACTCGGATCTCTGTTCACGGCATTTTCACCGGATATTTATTATTTAATCATTGTGCGATTTGTGGCGGGACTGGGGTATGGCGGCATCATGATGAATTCCACGGCCCTGATCTTGAGATCTACCTCGGATAAAAACCGTTCCACCGGTTTTGGTTCATGGGTGGCAGGATGTGCCACCGCCACGATAAGCGCCATAGCCATTGGGGGAGTGATAGTCAACCGTCTGGGATTTACCGTTGCCATCGTGCTTTCCGCCGTGTTTGCCTTTATCCTTTTACTGTTTATTTTCTTCTACGTGCGGCCGGAAAAACGGACCGCGCCCCTGCAGCCCGTTGCCCGTTTCCGTTTCCGTGACATTTTCATCCTGTTCAGGAACAAAACCCTTGTGGCAAACCTGTTATTTTCAAGCATCCCCTTTTCACTTGCCTATATCGGGCTGTTCCAGTATATCTTCCCGCTCTACATGAACGGGGAAGGCATCTCCAGGTCGGATATCGGGCGCATCCTGACCGTTTACGGGCTCATCAGCCTGCTCACTCCCCTGATCAGCCGGATTGCTGACAAGTATAAAAATGAAAAATACCTGATCATCACCGGCAACCTGATTACCGGTATTGCCCTGGTTTGTTTCATGTTTTTCAACAACATTTATACACTCGTCGGCGTTATCCTGTGCATGGGATTCGGAGGTATGATGATTGATGCAACGGATGAATCTTTCATCACTTCCTCCAGGGAGGCACGTGTCATAGGCGAGGCCAGGTTCCTCAGCCTGTATACGACGTACGACAAGGTCATTTCAATTTTTGTTCCCCTCCTGGCCGGTATCCTGATCAGTACGCTGGGCTACATTTCCAGCATCGGAGTCATCGGGATGTTTACAGTCATAGGTGTTCTTCTATTTGCCGTTTTCAGCAAAAACCTGCGCAAACCCGCCGGTGAGACTAAAATGGAATAACTGGCATGGCCAAACCATACAAACTGGCATTGCTCTGCGGGGGTAAAGCCGTGGAACACGAACATGCGGTCAAATCCGCGCTTTACATTCTGGCCCACATCAATGCCGCCAAATACGATGTGCATATTTTATATATTGACCGGGAAGGTCGGTTGGCGGAGCGGAAGGCTGCCCGCGCCGCATTACTCACTCCGCTTAAAGGAAATTGGGATGAGCTTTTCTCTTCGGAAGATACGATCCCTGATGACTTTACAGACCGTATCCGTGCCTGGGTTGACGCACCCTATTCGGATGCCGGGGTATACGCCTCCGGTTTTGAATTGCTTCTCAAAAATCATTATGATGTTGCCTTTCCGGTATTTCACGGCCAGGCAGGCGAGGATGGCCAGATTCAGGGCCTGCTGGATTGCATCAACCTTCCCTATGCGGGTTGTGATCTCACCGGTACCGTGGCAGGCAATGACAAGGAATTAGCCAAACGTCTTGTCAGGGACATTGGCATTCCGGTCGCGGATTTTAATTGCATATACCGGGAGGATTGGGAGAAAGACAGGGAATCCATAAAAACAGGCATTGCCGGTCTGCCCGGCTACCCCGCATTCGTCAAACCGGCCGGTCTGGGCTCATCCATAGGAATCAGCAGAATTGAAAGTCCGCTTGAGCTGGACGGGGCTCTGGATATCGTATTCAGGTACAACCGCAAGGCAGTGGTCGAAAAGGCGCTTAATGTACGCGAATTCGGTGTCGGCGTGATCGGTAACAGTTCGCCTTCAGCCAGTCTTCCCCTGGAGTTTGGCCTGCCCGAGGATGGTTTTCTGGATTATGCTTCCAAGTATGGCGAAGAAAGCCAGACTGACACTATCCCGGCGCGTATCCCGAACGAACTCCAGGAACGTCTTCAAAGCACGGCTGTAAAAGCCTACCGGGCCTTGTGCCTATCGGGCATGGCGCGAATCGATCTTTTTCTGTCAAGTGACAAAGTCTTGTTCAATGAAGCCAACACGGTTCCCGGGTTTGGCCGATATAGCGTTTTTTCCAAGATCTGGGCGGCAAGCGGTATCCCCCTGCCCGACCTTATAGATAAAATCGTATCATATGGATTGGAACTGCACAGGGAAAAACAGAAATTAAATTTCAGATATAAATAAACAGGGGCTTCCCCTGTGAGTTGTTAATCCTTTTTTTTCCTGACCAGTTTCCAGGTATCGGATTTTTCATCATGGACAAATTGAGCTTCCCCCATGGTCAAAGTAAACGCCAGCTTGAGCTGGTGTGCAAGGCTTTTCTTCTCATCCCTGGAAAGCTTGTCCGGATTGATCAGTACGTCCTTCAGGAGGATACCGGTATGATCTATCTTTACATAATCCACGCTGGAGATTTTATCATTCTCACCAAGTACCTTGTATGCCTTAACCGGGCCGGAAATCCCCTTTAAATTCAAATTTTCGCGAAATTCACAATTGATCTTATTCTTGACAAGGGAATAGGTCTCATGACTGATCAAAATGGTATCCGGTTCCGCCGCCGTTTCAAGCCTGGCAGCCATGTTAACATTCCCTCCGATTATCGTATAATCCATGCGGTCCTCCGAACCGAAGTTCCCTATCGTGCAATAGCCCGTATTGATTCCAATGCGCACATGTAAAGGCTTCTGGATGCCTTTGTCCAGCCAGGCGGCGCGGAGATGCTTCATCTCCTCTATCATATCGAGGGCCATGCGTACGGCCCGGAGCGCGTGGTCTTCGTCGCTGGTAAAAACCGGGTCACCAAAAAAAACCATCACCGCATCACCCACAAATTTATCGATTGTCCCGCCCCATTTATTGGCAATCTGCGCCATGCTGTTCAGGTAGGTATTCAGCAGATCGGAAAGATCTTCCGACTCCAGGGATTCGGTGGTCGCCGTGAAATTGACGATATCGGAGAAAAAAACCGTGATTTTTTTCCGGTAATGCACGCTTATATTGCTGTCGCGTTCCCCATGGGCAAAGGCCTCATAGAGCTGGTTGGGCACATATTTTTTCATTGTTTCCATCAGGGCTTCAATGGTGCCGGTACGTTCCTTGACCGTATTTTCCAGGCTGGCGTTCATTTCCTGGATGGTCGAGATCTTTTCCTGCAGGGAGAGCCTCATTATGTCAAAGGCTTCGGACAGTTTGCCGATCTCGTCCTTCAGATCAAGCATGATCTGGTGGCTCAAGTCGCCATTGGTAATTTTCTTTACGCCATCCAGAAGGTTTAAAAGGGGCGCGGTGATGCTCCCGGAAACCCGGAAGACGAAAAAATACACGGCACCCAGGGCGATAAAGGTGAGGATTAAAAACACGAGGAAGGCGCTTGCGAACATGGTCATATACTTGCCGGCAGATACATGAATACCAATCACACCCACCGGGATTTTGTTGATATCCGTAAGGCTGCGGTACTGCACCAGTTCCCCGCCGAACCAGATGACATTTTTTTCATAGACCGAACTGTCCTCACCCTTGCTCATGAGCCTGGCAAATATATCCGCATCAATGCTATCAGCCACGGTTGAGGCTACCGGTTTGCCTCCTTCAAAAACCGTGGCGTCCACCCCGAGTTTTTCCTTGATTTTCTTCACAATGTCGGTAGAATTGTTGAGGACAAAGCGCACCAGGATTCCACCTATCAATACATTATCGCGGAAAACGGGGGCAACACAGCTGATAGCGAGCACCTGTTTGCCCGAGGCAAGCGGGATTAATTCATTGGCTACAATTGTCTGCTGCATCAAGGATTTGATAACAAGCTCGTTGGCACTTACCGGCCTGTTTTCGCCGTCCGTGACAAGGGGATTGTAGTCCAGGCCAACGCTGGACATGATTTTGGCCTGTTTATCATAAACAGTGATATGATAAACCCGTTCCCTGGCGACCGTTTCCTTCAGCAGTTCCGAGAGCTTATTGCTGATATCCAGGTCCACCACCACCTGCAGGGCGCGGTTGGCGGCCAGGTTTTTGGTAAACAGCATGATCTCATCCATTTTATCATTATAGATTAAGGAGACAATTTCCGCCTTCCCCCTCATGTTGGAGGCGGCTTCCGACTGGACGACAAAGTAAAAATACACCAGCGAAAAAATGATGATGGCAATGACAATACCGCTTGTAATCAGCATAAAAAGAATGTTTAGCCGGGAGCGCAGGGGCATTGTTTTCAATGTCATTTTCATACATACCTCTTTTTCAGTAAATGGATAAAAATGCAAAATAACGGAATATTGAATTCTTCCACAAGGATATTATAAAAGATACTGCTCTTTACAGCAACTAGAATTAAGCCCAATATCCAGGCAGACAACGCCTGACTCCCTGTCATAATTGCCTATCACCACTATTTGCTTTTATGGCATAAAAAAATACCAGTATTATTAATATTCCGTATATCATGCATAAAATTAAAAACAGGCTGGAAAAAATTTCTCATTTATGATAAGGTAGCGCCCATGAAGTGGCCAATTAATTATGCCTTGACGGCCAGCGTACTGGTTCAGGTCCTGTGCCAGATAACAAAACTTATTATATATTCGATAGTGGATAAAAAATTCAGGATCAAATACCTCTTTACGGCCGGCGGCATGCCCAGTTCCCATTCGGCATTTGTCACTTCCCTCACGGTTTCCGTCGGGCTCTATTCAGGTGTATCCAGTGAATTCTTTGCCATTGCCTTTGTATTTGCCGCCGTCATCATCTATGACGCCTTCAGACTGCGGGGTACCGTTCAAATCCATTCCAGGGTAATCAAAAAACTTTTACAGGACCTGGGGCGCGAACACGACGAGGAGATACCTGAAATGGTAGGCCATTCCATTCCGGAAATCATCGTGGGAATCATTGCAGGCAGCGCTTTTGCCGTATTGGTCTATTTTTTACTTGGTAAACTCATATAAAATGGTAGAAGCAGATTCTGTTTTTGATAAACAATCTCAAAAGTGGGATGAAATTTATCAAAGCATTAATAAAAATATGGCCCTTATTTCTTCCATTGACGCCGACCCCATTCTCCGGAGGACATTACAGGTTATCCGGCTCATCGGAGATAAAATCAGCACCTTTTTTCAGCGGATTTGTGAATTGCTGAAAACCGACTACATGGGGCATGAAGCGGAATTTGTCAGCCGGTATTTCTACAGGAACTTCTCAATCATTTCGGAAAACACCAGGGCGGCACGAAGTATAATCAATTACGTCATGAAACGGAAGGAATGGCTCAAGGAGCACGCGCAAAGGATCGTGGAAGCCCTGAAAACACTCTATTCATCCCTGCTGGCCATGCAGATTGACTGCGAGGAACTGTATAAAATATTTTTCAGCGGCACATTGACATTTAATCTCGGGTTGAATTTTAACAGTGAAGAATGGGATATCGATTTTGAATTGACCCTGGATAAATCGTTTGAAATTCTGGATTTACCCCGGGATGCGGACCGGGAACAGGTCAAATATGCTTTCAGGCATCTGGCAAAAACCCTGCACCCGGACCTTAATCCCGGAATTGACCGGGATAAATTCATATCGGTGGAAAAAGCTTATAAATTCATCCTGGCCCGTTTAAAAAACTCATACAGATAACCCCGGGCAATCAACTATCCGATTCTGCAATCGAGAACCTCTGCTCGATTTCCACGTATTTAACTGCATCTTCCTTCTCCAGTTCTTCAATAATAACCTTTTCCGCTTTATAACTCACTATATGAAGAACCGGGATTTTTGATACCATCTTTAATTTGAATTTCTCCTCGATGGTTTTAATTTCATTACCGGAAGTTGACCTCTTGTACTTGACGGCGATGTTTATTTTATTCAAATCACGACTCCTTTACAACGATATAGGGAAGCGTGAATGCCAACAAGCCGTTTACAACCAGAAACAGTATCGCCCAGAAGCCGTCGGGAACAATAAGCATTTCCCTCACGAACAGGCCGTCACCTATCAGCTTGGCGGAAAATCCGACAAGCATTCCCACGGAGAATCTTCTCTTCCCCTGGTCCTTGAAATTCAGTAAAACGGCAAAGAATGCGGGGATGAGTAAATTATGCCAGAACATTGTGGGCTGGTTGAGCAGAAAAATCACCCTGTCATAATCCAGCACGGAATTGAACAGGATACCGGCGAAACGCTCCGGCAGGATTGAGAAAGGAAAAATATTCTGCAGAAAGGTGCCGACCAGCGACAGTCCGCTGGCCCCTAAAATCACACCCAGGTATGTCGGCAGCTTGTGGATGTTTTCAATGGTTCCCGTCTTCTTTCTTGTTTTATCAAAAACGAAGAGCAGAGCGATGCCGATAAGCACGGTAAACAAAGATGTGAGAAACGATGTTGTGACAGCACCGGTATTGTAATTCGGCTCGGTAGGTTCCACCCTCCCCTTTTCGGGCACCTTAACGTTCTTTGAGATGTTGTTGACCGCATTGACCGGATCTATTAACGGCATTTCGGTTATGCTCCGCGTCGAGGAAGATACTAGCAATTGCCGCATTCTGTCAGGCGTCCTGACCCCCAACTGGTACAGGATAGCGCTTAACCCGGCCACATGCGGGGAGGCCATCGACGTGCCCTGAAAATAATAAAAATAATCATCGCCCGCTTTTTCATATCCGTCAATTTTATCAGCCAAAAAAGCGGGGGCATTCTGAAGCACCCCGTCATGGAGCGCCGATCTCGTATCTCCTCCCGGCGCCACCAGGTCCACTCCAATACCGTAATTGGAATAACCGGCCAGGTCAAATGCGGGACCGGAGGCTGCCACAGAGATCACCGTATCGTACCTTCCCGGGAAGGAAGAATTTCCCCGGCTTTCATTGCCGGCTGCCGCCACCACGATCACATTTTTTTCGTACGCAAAATCGCAGGCATCTTTCAGCACTTCCGAAAAACCTCCGCCGCCCAGGCTCATGTTTATGACATTCGCCCCGTTCTCGGCCGCGTAGACGATCGCCTCGGCGATGTTCATCGTGGAGCCGTACCCGTTGGGACCCAGTACTTTCAGAGGCATTATTTTACAGTCATACGCGATTCCCGCAACGCCTTTGCCGTTATTCGTATCCTGGCCGATCGTACCGGCGACATGGCTTCCATGGCCGTTTTCATCCTCAAAATCCTCGTTGCGATCGACAAAGTTGTACCCCTTGACAAAGCGGGAGGAGGAAAGATCTCCCAGTTTTTTCGATACGCCGGTGTCAACTACGGCAACGACGACCTCTTTTCCCGTCCCTTTTATCCATACATCCTCGATATTCATCTGCTTTAAATTCCATTGCTTGTCGTAAAGGGGATCATTGGAAAAAAGTTTTACCCGGTAATTCGGTTCAACCGCTTCAATCACACCTTCCGCCTGCAGCCGCGCGAATTTACCGATAACGGTATTCAATTCTTCCGGCTCCAGGTTATATTTTGAAATTTTGAAAATTTTATGTTTTTCGGTAAAGGAATTTTTTGCCTTGAACGCGAAGGGCTGTTCCTCCAGCTTAAATCCGTGCTCATCGGCAATCCTGGTCAAGTCGGTCATTTTGGCCATGCTCCCGGGATTCACAGATACCAGGATTTCCGAATACCTTTTCTCCTGGTTCTGGAATAAAAAGGAAAAACCGACGCACAGGCCGATTACAAGAAATAATATGCCGAATCCGATAAAACCGCTGGTTTTTTTCATGATTTACTCCTTAAGAAAAAGTGTAATAACTGGACAGCCGGAAGTCAAGTTTAAGAAAAGCGGTAAAACCGCTTGCGTATATCACGATTTCCATGTAATTTTACCGGTATTTTATTTTTTTTTATTTCAAAATCGGATTGCATTTACTATTATTTAAAGAGAGGAATAGCGAGAATGCGTAATATCGACGTGAACGAGATAACCTCGGCCATCGAAAAACTTTTTGAAAAGGCGAATTTCGAACTCCCTTCGGATGTCGTTAACGCGCTCATAGAAGCGGAGAAAAAAGAGAACTCGATGACGGGCAAGGAAATACTGGAGCAGATTCTCCTCAATTCCCAGACAGCGCTAAAAGACCATCTTCCTCTTTGCCAGGACTGCGGGACAGCTACCGTATTTATGGAAATTGGACAGGACGTCGCTTTTTCGGGGGGTGACCTGAAATCCGCGATAAATGAAGGGGTAAGAAAAGCTTACAACAGCAATTATTTAAGGAAATCCATCGTCAACGACCCATTGACGCGGATAAACACACAGGACAATACCCCGGCTGTCATCCATTTCGATATTGTCCCCGGAGACAAAGTCAGGATAATCGCCATGCCGAAAGGCGGCGGATGTGAAAACATGAGTTTCCTGAAAATGATGCTGCCGTCGGACGGAATTGATTCCATCAAACGATTTATACTGGAAAGCGTAAGGACGTCAGGAGCGAATCCTTGTCCTCCCACTATCCTGGGTATAGGCATAGGAGGGAATCTGGAACAGACGGCACTTATGGCAAAGAAAGCTTTACTGAGGAAAATAGGCGCACCCAATCCGGACCCTGACCTGGATGCCCTTGAAAAGGAAATACTGGCTGAAATAAACAACCTGGGCATAGGGCCACAGGGTCTCGGCGGAAACACGACCTGCCTTGCCGTTCACATATTGAAAGCGCCCTGCCATATAGCTTCCATGCCGGTGTGCATAAACACCGGCTGTCACAGCCACAGACACAAGGAGATTACCATATAAATGACATGGACTACCATCCGGCTGTATACGCCAATAAACGATTCAGACCTGGAAACCCTGAAAGCTGGAGACAGGATTCTCCTAAACGGTGAAATGTACACCGCCAGAGACCAGGCGCATAAAAGGATCATCGAATCGATGGAACGGGAAATGCCATTGCCGTTCGATTTACAGGGTGCCACGATTTTTTATGCGGGGCCTTCACCGGCTCCCCCGGGTAAAATCATCGGCTCTGTCGGGCCGACAACCTCGATACGAATGGACAAGTATGCCCTGGAATTGATGGAAAAGGCGGGGATAAAGGCCATGATAGGCAAAGGCGGGCGGTCTCCCGAATTCAGGGAAGCCTGCAAAAAATATAAATGCGTCTATTTCAGCGCAACAGGAGGCATCGCCGCCCTGTTGAGTCAAAAAGTCAAAAGCTCGGAACTTGTCGCGTACGAGGATTTGGGACCGGAAGCCATCCTGAAATTCCGGATTGAGGATTTTCCGGTCATCGTCATCAATGACATCCATGGGAATGATTATTATGAAATCGGTTCCGCATCGTTTAAAAAAAATAAATTCGACAGATTTGTTATTTGATATTGTTTTATTAAATAAGTCGATTAAACTATAAGTGAGAAGGGATTGATACAATGGTTGATGAAACGAAGTTAAGTCCGAATATCATTACATTACCGCGAGGCGGTTACATAGTAAACACCAAACGGGGACAAATCCAGTTCGGATCGCCTCCGGAAACAATAAAGGACACGATGATGAGGCCCGAATCCGTACCGCAGATCTTTGTCCTGCCGAGAAAGCTGTTCAACTGGGACAAGGGAATAAGCCTGGGCGAGCTCGAATTCCCCATTTATTTCAATTTTTTCATCAAACAAAAGAAAACATACATTATCTGTACGCAGGAGCAGGCCGCCAACCTGGTAAAAGTCCTGCAGGAAGCCGTTTTCGGCCCGGAAAATCTCGACATTTCACAGGATTTCCATCCGACACTCAAGGACGTTACCATTCCTAATTTAAAGGCTGAGTTGGAATACTACAAGAACTTTACGTTCAGCGACTTGTTTAAAATCGCCACATTCGTCGACAAGCAAATCAAGATCAATGAAGTCACCATAAAAATAAATGAAGCGGAAGATTTTGAAGTTTTTGAAGAGGATAAGAAAATCGCGGAGGTGCCGGGAACCATCACCTACAGGTCCCAATTCGATATCGGACAAAGGCTTCCCGAACCGTACAATCCCCCTCTTTTCGGTATTACCTGCCTGGGGCCCAGTCATGGATTTGACCCGACACAAAACACCTCGGGATTCATTATCTGGCTGAACCATACGGGAATCATGATCGACCCGCCCGTCAATTCGACCGAATGGCTTGAAGAATCCAATGTCAATCCCAAGTTCATCGACAGCATCATTCTGACGCACTGCCATGCGGACCACGACGCCGGCACGTTCCAGAAAATCCTTGAAGAAGGTAAAATAACCATTTACACTACACAAACCATATTGAACAGTTTCCTGAGAAAATATTCCTCCCTGTCAAAAGAACCCGTGTCTTACCTGAAAAAACTTTTCAGCTTCCATCCCATTTATATAGGGAAACCGGTTTTCATCCACGGCGGTAAATTCAAGATGTTTTACTCGCTCCATTCCATACCGGCCATGGGTTTTACCGTTAATTTTCAGAATCAGAGCATGGTGTATTCCTCGGACCATCAGAATGACCCGGCCATCCATAAGCAGCTCCTGGAGGAAAAGGTCATTAACGAAGAACGCTATAAGGAGTTGAGCAATTTTCCCTGGGATTCCACCGTTATCTACCACGAATCCGGCATCCCTCCCCTCCACACACCGATAAAATTCCTTAATTCTTTGCCGGAGGATGTACAGAAACGCATGGTTGTTTACCATATCGCCGAAAAGGATTTCCCCAGGGAAACCGGCCTGACATTGGCCAAATTCGGCATTGAAAACACGATCAACCTGGAAACGACATCTCCTAAATTCGAAAAAACTTATCAAATCCTCGGTGTATTGAAGCATCTTGATTTTTTCCAGTCCTTTTCCATTGAAAAGGTGCAGGACTTCATCATGTTTGTTGAAGAAGAAAAATTCAAGAAAGACTCCTTCATAATAAAAAAGGGCACCATAGGAGATAAATTCTATATCATCGCATCGGGAAATGCGGCCGTTGGTTATGAAAATACTAATTTGCACAAAGTGTACGGTATATACGAATACTTCGGTGAACTGGCGCTTTTGACGGGACAGAAAAGAATGTTCGATATCATAGCCGAAACGGACGTCACCCTTTATACGATGAAAAAAGACCTCTTTTTAAGCTTCATTTCCGGAACGGAATTTGAAGAAACTTTGAAAAAACTCATTAAAAACAGGGACGAGGAAAGCTGGGACATCCTGTCCACAAGCAAGATATTCAGCAGACTCACTTCCTACCAGAAAACATGGATTGAATCGGTTCTCCACCCGGTGGAACTGGACGAACACGGCATTCTCATCAAGGAAGGCCAGAGCTCGAAGTATATTTATATAATCCGAAAGGGTGAAGTCACGGTTAGCCATGGAGGAAAAAAAATAGCCGTCCTGAAGCGGGGCGACATGGTGGGATCCGTTCGGGACCTTAATCCGGAACTGCCGTGTGATTATACCTTCTCCTACAGGTCACCGCTGTCCCTGTACGCCATCAAACGGGAGGATTATTCCCAGTTTCTCGAACAGAATCCCGGCCTTTTGGTGAAATTATCGTATGATTTTTAAAATTCAGCCCGAATTCGGCTTTTTTCACAATAAAAACGTTCAAAATTCAATTTTGTAATCAGTATCAATCGAATCTAAAATGAAAATAATCTGGATTTTTTTTATTTCAGAGCTATAATTAATGCTTAGAGAAGCAATAAGGAAAGGAGAATGAAATGAAAAAACTTTTAATTTTAGCACTATTGCTCATTTTACCCATTATGGCCTTTGCGGATTTTCAGATCGGTCCGACGGCCATGTATAACATGCTTATTACGGCACCTCCTGCAGTACAGGATGCTGATAGAAGCTTCGGCCTGGAAGATTTTACTTTCGGTTTGGATTCCAGGTTGAATATCGGTATGTTCCAGGGGTCCGCATACGCATTGTTCACTCCCGGAAAATTCGATTCATCCACCTTGGAAATGGTACCGCATGTGATTGATATTAAGCTGGATGTTGGGTTGTGCCTTGATATAGCGATTTTAAGACTCGGACTCGGAATAGGGCCGAATTTTATGATCCAGCTCCCGCCGGATGCGTCGGTCACCAACGTTGATCCTGTAGCCATGGGGTTGAATCTCAAGGCAGCGGCAGACCTGAATCTCGGGAGTATTGCAATTTCACTCGTCTATTTCACAAATACAAACTTGACAGCGGATGCTGTTGCAGCTTCCCTGTCCAAATGGGACGGGAAACTCGGTCTTTCCCTTTTATTCAAACTGTTCTAGTAATAAAATTTGAACTGTGGGTAAAAAAAAAGCCGGTTGAACTAACGCCGGCTTTTTTTTTATGTCTTTTTTATTTCTTAATGCCTTCCGCGACCATGTCGCCCACCTGTGAGGTGGAATAACCCATCTTTCCAGCGGACATACTCTTCATTTTGGAAATAACGGCGATGGAAGCGTCCTCAACCGCTTTGGCAGCGGCATCCTCGCCCAATGTCTCAAGCATCATGCCCCCGGCCAGGATGGCGGCAATGGGATTGATGACATCCTTGCCGGTGTATTTCGGCGCCGAGCCGCCTATGGGCTCGAACATGGACACGCCGTTCGGATTGATGTTCCCGCCGGCCGCGATTCCCATTCCGCCCTGGATCATGGCGCCCAGATCCGTAATGATGTCGCCGAACATGTTGGTGGTGACGATAACGTCGAACCATTCGGGATTTTTCACCATCCACATCGTTGTCGCGTCCACATGGGCGTAATCGGTTTCCACATCGGGGTATTCACCTGCAACCTCGTTGAAAACGCGCCACCAGAGGTCGTGGGCATAGGTGAGAACGTTTGTTTTGGCACAGAGGGTTAATTTCCTGCGCCTGTTCCGTTTTTTCGTGTATTCAAAGGCATAGCGGACACAGCGTTCCACGCCCATCCGTGTGGCGATCATTTCCTGTGTGGCCACTTCGTCTTTTGTCCCCTTGCGCAGGAATCCGCCCACACCGCAGTAAAGGTCTTCCGTATTCTCCCTGACAACGACAAAATCAATGTCTTCCGGTTTCTTGTTCGCCAGGGGCGTCTCCACGTTCGGGTACAGTTTAATGGGACGCAGGTTGATGTACTGGTCCAGGACAAACCTGAGTTTAAGAAGAATACCCGTTTCAAGTATACCCGGTTTCACATCAGGGTGGCCGATGGCACCCAGATAAATGGCATCGTATTTTCTTAAATTATCCACTTCCTCGTCCGATATAACGACCCCGGTTTTAAGATACCTGTCTCCGCCGTAGTCAAAGTCGTCGAACTGGAATTGTATGTCAAAGACGCTGGAAACACTTTTCAATACTTTAAGGCCTTCCTTAACGACTTCCGGTCCCGTGCCGTCTCCGCCGATCACTGCTATTTTGTACATAGTTCCTCCTGCTTATGGGCATTTTCAAAGCCCTGAATTTATTACGGTCAGCCCAGAAAACCTCGATTGTACATAAAAATTGAATTGAACAGTTTTCCTGTATGGTGGTTTTTTTAAGGCGCCATCTGGGAGAATATCCGGTAAAGAAATAATTGTCAATAATGAATACCTGCCATTACCATTTTTTGGCAAGTTTATACAGTTCATTCATTTTAGATGTATGGAAAAGAAAGAAAATTTCCCCGGCAGGAGAGACGGCAGGAAACGTGGTCGTTCTCCTGTTCCTTATCTTAAACACATCCAGAAGCTCCCCCGTCCCATTGAAAATTAAAAATGTGTTGTATGAATAAAAATAGGCATTGCCTGATTGATCAATACCTATAAAAGAGGCATCGCGTGTTTTGTTTACGAAAAAAGTCAAATCAACCGCCATTTCCGAGTCTATTACTTTTACGTCCTCAATGTTCCTGATTTCCTTGCTCTGTGCAAGAAAAGTCAGCAAATCTCTTGTTACCAGCCTGTCACCATCGTATAATGCCGTCAGTCCATCTTCCGGAATCCCCGA
Source organism: Spirochaetales bacterium (assembly GCA_016928415.1). GTDB lineage: Bacteria > Spirochaetota > Spirochaetia > SZUA-6 > JAFGRV01 > JAFGKU01. The sequence goes on along the minus strand of JAFGKU010000004.1, from coordinate 9,360 downwards.
AAAATCAAAACCGGGACTGATCGATTCAACATGGATATTTTTATCGACCGGCAGGAACGATGAAAGTTCTTCACCAAAAAGTAACTTTTCATTATTTTTTAAAGGGTCCGGACCCGGATTGTTGAAAGCCGCAAGGGAACCGTCCACGAGGTAAAATAACACGAGGTTGCCGATGACCATGAATTCATCACCCCTGATTTTCCTGTAAAGCGGGTGGGTCTTCAATGAAAGGGAAAACAGCCTCAAGCCCGCCGGGCTGATCCTGGTGAGTGAATAATCACCGTAATAACAGAGAAAATCCCCGTTTTCCATTACCGCCAGTTTATGCATATCCCCCATGGGGAAAGGTTTGATTGACCTTGTATACTGGAAGCCCCCGTCTAAAACCGCCAGCGTTTTACTGTTCGGCTCAAACAGGTACAGCCTTCCCGCTGAATCAAAAACAAGCGCGCCGGTTCCTTCAGGATGAGCTTTTAAATATTCCCTGCCCTGATCACAATAACCGTTTTCAAACTGTTTGACCAGAACCTGTTCGTATAAGTGAAAAGGTTCCCCGTTCACCGGCATTAAATAAAATAGCAAAAAACAAAATACCGTATGCAGTGACCTCATTCATCCCTCACTATCAACCGGCCCAGGCGCCAGTTGCGTTCCAGATCATGATAAAATTTGACGCTTTTAAAGTCGATGACGGAGCCGTATCCATCACCGTTTTCGTCCGTACCCCATGTTGATTCTATCAGTTCAATATCCCTTAATGCCGGCGTTCTTGTTCCCTGTGTATAGAAAACACGGTTCACCAATGCTACGTGATAGGCGGGGAACCTGTAGTAAAACACATCGCCGGGTATAATCCTTTCAAGCCCGGCCGGGTCGTCACGGCTGGTTATTCTTGCAAGATACGGGATGTTATTCCCGTCACCGGCATAAAACAGGCTTCGCCTGTACATATAAAAGCGTGCCGCCCCGAGGGGGCCCGTGCCGTCATCCCAGGTCCAGGGATGGGGGCCGATCGGAGACGGAACCGAATAGGTAACATAGTCAAGCTTATATTCCACGGGGCTTTTATTGACGCATCTTTGGACAAACCCCACGCAGTCCGTTCCCGCGCTTTGGCCTGCCCAGAACCACGGATCATAGCCGGCCCTGATATCCCGCAGCACCTGTACATGTGTATAGTACAGGTAATTGGAAAATCCCGGTGCATACGGTTTGATATCCTGAAGCGGCGCACAGGAAACCGAAAGGAGGTTTTTTGCATTAATGGCATTAAAATAGTTTTCCCAGACATTACCCGGTGCCGTGAATCTCAAATCCCGCGGATTTTCACAACCGATGTATTGTGAATGCATTTCCAGGAACCTGGCTTGATCGGACATCTTCCGCCTGAACTCCTCGGGAGAATCCTGCGCGCTGATACTGTAGGCCACCGCTCCCTTTATGACCGTGTTGGTTGAAGGGTCGTCATCATGGTTATGCCAGGTAAAAGCGGGCAGCGAATCGTCTATGTACGCCCGGGCGAGTTTGAGAAGATCATCATCAACGACTGCGAAGAAAAAGGGCGTTTTATCCGCCTCTGTTTCGTTATCGAAAGACGTCAGGTTTCCCTCACCGCTTACCTTGAAGTCAAGTACAAAATCGTCACCCGGTCGCAGGTCATCACCCTCCGGCAGAATGCAAAAGTATGTTGTGGAAAAATTTTTATTACCGGAAACCATTTCAAAAGTCAAAACGGAACCTCTGTCCCCGGCTGAAGCATAAAGCCAGTTATCCCCATAGGGAATTTCTTCGACCGGCTCGGTAAAGAGAGCGTAAAAACGTATTCCCTGCCCATGATTGGTTTCCAGGGGATCAATATAGGGTAATAATTCCATGTCCACAGAACTTTTTAACATTGGAAATGTAAATGAAATTTTTTTTAACGTTAAATCACTCCTGTCCGGTAAAATGGAAATAAAGCGGCCCTCTTCATTCGTACCGGAATACGTTACCGTATAACGAGGCGCTCCGTAATTTTTTTTATCAGGATATTTCAACTTTCTTACACCCGGCGAATTTATTTTGTCTGCCGGCTTGGTTGATTGTGTAAATAAACTATCGATGAACACGGGGTAGTACGAATCTGATTCGGCTTTTACGCAACAGGCAGACGTGAAAAATAGAATAGCAAAATAAATATGAATGTAGCATAATTTAGTAATCAACCGCTTATAAAATACCATCAATAATCCCGTTTTTTTATTAACATTTCCATCCAGGAGCCTTACAAAATACAGCAATTATTTGATTTAGTCTATTTATAAAATAAAGATATTTTTTTTCCCATTTTCACCTGTCCCGGCCTTGACAGATATGTCAACACATTATTAAATAGCAGCATATACTTTTAAAACCATAAAAAAAGGAGAAAAAGCATGAAAAAAAAGTATACAATCTTTTGCTGTCTGCTTATTTTACTCATCGGCCTTCTCATCGTAGCTTGCGATGAAGCAGGCGGGAGACCTAAAATTAGATGGTATGTTGGTCTTGGAGCAGGTTCAAATGAGGAAACACTTGAACCACAGAAAGCGGTCGTTGCAAAGTTCAATGAGAATCCGGACAGGAAATCTCATCTTATTCTCGAGATTGTCACGAATGCCCAGGCATATGACACGCTTGCCACACAGATGGCGGCAGGGAACGCTCCTGACATCGTCGGACCGGTCGGAATCCGCGGAAGAGATTCTTTCAAGGGTTCATGGCTTGACCTGGATCCGTTGGTTGCAAAAGCGGGTTATGATTTAAGCGATTTCGACCCCGCTCTTGTTGATTTCTACAGGGTTATTGAAGAAGGTCTTTTGGGTCTTCCATTCGCCGTTTATCCTTCCTACATCTTCGGCAACAAGGATCTTTTTGACAATGCCAAGCTGAATTATCCTCCCCAGAAATACGGCGACAAGTACATTATGCCTGACGGCAGCGCCGTGGACTGGACCTGGGACACAGTTAAGAAAATCGGCATGCTGTTGACGATTGACAAAAACGGCAACAATGCAACAAGCCCGAATTTCGACGGTGAAAACGTCGTTCAGTGGGGTTTCCACTTCCAGTGGACGGATGCCAGAGGAATTGGAACCGAATTCGGAGCCGGCTCCCTTGTTGACAATAATTGGCAGGTCCAGATACCCCCGCAATGGGTCGAAGGCTGGAAATGGCACCAGAATGGCATGTGGGTAAGCAAATTCATGCCCAATGGTCCCCAGGTCAACAGCGACCTCCTTGCCAAGGGCAATACGTTTGATTCCAACAACATCGCAATGGTGCACTGCCATTTATGGTATGCCGCTTGCTGCGTTGGCAACGTAAAAGGCCAGTGGGACAACTACTGCGTACCTTCCTACAAAGGCGTGACAACAGCCAAGCTTCATGCAGATACTTTTGAAATCATGAAAGCTTCCAAGAATCCTGAAGCCGCCTTTGAAGTCATGGCCTACCTGATTGGCCCGGCCGCACCGGATCTTCTCAAGATCTACGGCGGTATGCCCGCAAGAAAGAGCCTGCAGGCTACCTACTTTGATGAATTCGGTAAAGGAAAACAATTTGAAGGCAAAACCCTTAACTGGCAGGTGGTTGTTGACAGCATGCAGTATGCCGACAATCCCAACCACGAAAGCTGGATGCCGAGTTTCCAGGAAACAACGGCCAGGTATAACGACTTCTATAACCTGATTATGGATAAGCCCGATACGAATATCGATGAACAGGTTGCTTTGATGAAAGATGATCTTCAGAAAATTTTCGATGCAGCGAAAGCCAAGGAAGGCGCCAAATAATTTTTTCTTCAAAAATAAATTAAAAATAAAATTCGGATTGTCCGGCCAACTGGCCGGACAATCTTTTTGTAAAGGCAAACACGATGAACCAGTCAATAACAATTACTGATGTTAAACTTAAACACCTGGATTTAGCGAAACACGAAGCCAGATGGGGATTAATATTTATAAGCCCCTGGATTGTGGGATTTTTATTGTTTTATTTGTTTCCTATGATAGCTTCGATCGGTTTTACAATGATGAACATAAATCTGGGAAATACGGAAGAAACCCGTTTTATCGGAATAGAAAACTGGAAACGGGCGTTAACGGGCGGAGACACCAAAATTCTGGAATCCATTATTAATATCTCCCGTTTTGCCCTGTTATCACTTCCGATTGGTATGGGTTTTGGCCTGTTTCTAGCCATTCTTATGAATTCCAAATTAATGATAGGAAAGGAATTGTTCCGGACTCTTTTCTATATGCCGACGATGATTCCCCTGGCCGCTACCACCCTTATCTGGACAGGGGTATTCAATGAATACACGGGATGGATTAACCTTTTTCTGCAAAACGTATTCGGTGTTAAAGCAATGGGTGTGAACGGCGTACGCTGGTTGGCCGACCCGAATCTTATATATTACACCTATACCATAATGGGACTGTGGGGTGTAGGAAATATGATGCTCCTTCTATTGGCAGGTCTGCAAAAAGTCCCAACCGAATTATATGAAGCCGCCAGGGTGGATGGAGCCGGTTGGTGGAGACAATTATGGCACATTACCATTCCCATGATTTCTCCCATAATTTTTTATAACCTTACACTGGGAGTTATCGGCATCATGCAGTATTTCCTGGTACCGTATATCCTGAACGGTGGCAGCGGGTACCCCGAGGGTATGACCTACTTTATCATGGTTCATTTCTACAAACAGGCTTTCACCTACTTCAACATGGGGTACGGGGCTGTAATAGCCTGGATAATATTCCTTATAGCATTAGCCCTCACCGGACTGCTGTTCGGCACGGCCAATAAATGGGTTTATTACGCGGGAGGTACGGATAAATGAGTAATATACAGAATAGAAACGCAGACATGTACCTGACACAGGATCTATTAAAAAGAAAAAGAGCCAGAAACGAATTAATCCGCAGATTGAAATCGGCAGGAATCACCTTGGCAAGTCTCACGGTATTGTTCGTATTCCTTCTTCCGCTTGTATACGGTGTTGTCGGGTCATTAAAATCAGACAATCAGATAAGCAGCCCCAGGGCACCGTTAGTAATCCCCTCATCTCAGAGAAAGTATACCTACAAGGGTAAAGAATATGATATTCTCAAGGTGCCTACGAATGACGGCATCAAGGAATGGGCTATCGTGGAAAAAAGCCCTGATTACAGTATGTTCATAGATCCGAAAAATCCTGAAGCCGGAGAAATAAAGTGGGAAGGAAAATGGATCACCCTGGACAACGTATGGTATACGGATTTTAAATGGATAAATTATGTCGATGCATGGAATAAAATCAGATTCGAACGTCTTCTCTTCAATACAGCAATGTATGCCATCTTAAGTACTTTCGGTGCCGTCATGTCGGCCGCCATTGTCGCTTATGGATTTGCACGATTCCGGTTTAAACAAAAAGGGTTTTTGTTCATGATCGTCATGGCGACTATCATTCTGCCGCCGGCGGTTACCCTGATTCCGACTTATTTTGTTTTTTTCAAAATCGGCTGGATCAATACATGGCTTCCCTTGATCATTCCGGCTTATTTTGCCAATGGTTACAATATATTCCTGCTGAGACAATTTTATCTGGGAATTCCCAGGGAGATGGATGAAGCGGCAAAAATTGACGGGGCGGGACCGATCAAGACTTTCCTGCTTGTAATATTACCCCAGGCATTGCCAGCCTTGACGGCGGTTACCCTGTTCCACTTCTTTTTCTGCTGGAACGACTTTTTCGGTCCGCTGATTTATCTCATTTCCGCAAGAGATCTCCATCCTATTCAGGTCGGGCTCACCCAGTTCAACCAGCTCTATACCCAAAAAACAAACTGGATCATGTCCGCATCAATCACCTCATCAGTCATTCCACTGGTGATATTCTTTTTCGCACAAAAGTTCTTTATGCAAGGTGTCGTGATCACGGGTGTAGAAAAATAATATAAGCGAAACGGATTATATTAAAGCTGTCTCTTTATCATCGGAGACAGCTTTTTTTTACTCTATACGTTCTATAAGATACCAGACTGTTCCGTATTTTGCGTCAATGGCAATTACTTTTTTTCCGTCTTTTTCCTTAACAGGCACCTCGCTTTTTTTGTTACCCGTATTATCCAGGGCCCAGGCTGTTACATTTCCCGTTACCGAAAATAATATATCGGCTTGAATCCCTTCCACACGAGTCGGCGCTCTCCCCCATTTATTTTTTGTGGTGACATTGATGCCGTAAGGTGGAGGAAAATCAACCTGTTTATCAGGATATTCATAATATCGAACATCCGTATTTGTAAAGGAACCGAGCGCGGTAATCAGAATCTGTTCCGCATCCTGAAACGAATTCCCCTTTAATAACGATGCGGATATAACGCAAAAACCATTCTGCATACTGTCAACAGAACTGACTGTAAAATTATGGAGTGAGACTCTCTTATCCTTTAAATATCCCAGCGCAATTTTTGTTTTCGCGGTATCACAGGTTAAAATCCCCTTTCGAGGCACGGAAACGTCCCATACGATTTCTTCGGTATCAGAAACAAATTTCCTTTTAGAATCAGGCATGGTTTGCGCAGGGAGAAACGACGGTTTATTTAATTTATCGTCTGTTACCAGGCTCAACTTATGAACCAGGCCGATCAAGGGGTCTGCCCCGGCCGTTGAACCGTCAACAAGCTGCCAGGCCCATGCCTTGACAAGCGCCCGTGCTTCGGAACTTTCCGGGAAAGGAACGCCTACCGTCTGACGGGCCGGTTGAATATCTTCCCGCAGGAAGGCGAGGCTGCAGGGAATGTACGAGGCAAGCTTTACCGGATTCTGGTCCACATCAAAAAAATTCTGCGCCTTTCTCATATTTCCTTCTATGTACCCGTGGGAATAATCAAAGGGAATGAGCATATCCCAGTCCTGGAAAGCGGCATAAACCGACAGGAAAAAGAACGCCTCCGCCTGGTAGGAATTGGGATGGGCCTGATTGTATTCGGAAACACTGTGCGGTTTGCCCTCTACCTGTTTAGTAAAAAGTCCCGCCAGCGTGGATTCCCCCGGCACGTTAACCATGGCATCATTTTTCACATACCAGTTCTTCTGGTCCCAGGGAATTCCCGGGAATGCCGGATGCCGGAAATACGAATGCGTGTCTATCATATCCAGGCCGGCCATTAAATTGGGGGTGCTGCACCCGACAATTGTACCCATTACAGGCTGCTTTACCTTGAGCGTATTTTTTAAAAAATAATACATTTCCGTCCAGTAATTTCGTTCAACTTCAAGCAGGAATTCATACCAATTGACCTTGGCATTTTCCGTTCTTGAAAAGTCCGTATCTGTTGTGAAAATGTTAATACCATCTCCGTCAAGATTCTCCCCTTCAAAAAGGCCCAGGCTCCCGCCTTTTATAAGGGAAACCCGGGCAATCCATAACGAACCGGTTTTGTCTGCCAGCTGGGAAAAATTGACACGCCCGTTTGTGTCAGCTTCATTGCAGCTGAAAGTAAATTCGAATTCCTTCCATTCCTTCGCCAATTTACACGATGTGTCGAATCCAAGATTCTGCCATGGTTCATGGGCCATCATGACACCGGCCGACATGGTTCTTTCCGTATCGGACCGCGCCATAAAGGAAAGCGTATACGGCACACCGGATTCAAAGCTTATTCCCGGCTGGTTGAATTGCACATGCCAGGATTCCGTTCCCTTTGTAATTACGGTTATCTTTAAGCATTTATCGCCGGCAGGACCTTCATTCACTGTTTCGGCCTTTCCCTTTGCCGCTTCATGCTGCTCAAATCTCCAGGATTCAAGTGTCGCTTCCTTGAAATTACCGTTTCCCAGGATTTCCTCCTTGCTTGCCGAATGTGTAACGCCCCATTGCGACACGAGTTTCTCATGAGTACCGTATTTTTTTTTCAACCACGCATTCCATCGTGTAAAAAGCGAATTCTTATAAAAAGGAGGAAGATCATTCAATTGACGGCTTTTATAAGCCTGTACAAGACCGTTTTCATTATTGATTTCGATGACAGCCACGGAAGGTTCCTCCGTGTATTTTGTATTCGTATAGGGATTGACGCGGTCCAGGAGGTCTTTGGCGTATTTTTTCTGCAGATCCATTATTGCCGGGTCAAAAAAACCGAGGGTGGCGCGGACCTTCCAGTCCTTGACCTTATTGATGTCCGGATTCAATTCCTGGTCCAGGTTGAAGGGCCGTGATACGAGGAGATTGATGTCAACGTAAATCCCGTTTGTCTTTAATTCAGAAACAAAATAATCAAGCTTGTCCAGCTGGCCGGGACTTAATTTCCTGTCCGGTTTATTCGTTGTCCAGATGCCGTCCGGCTGGGCGAACATGTCCATGTGATGAAACCTGACTATGTTAACGCCGTACTTGGCCAGATGCCCTGCCGCCTTTTCAGCACTTGCCTTGTCCGGAAAATTGTTGGCAAACGTAAAATTTACGCCCCAAAACCTTATTCGTTTCCCCGCCGCTGTCAAATGACCGTTTTTATCCGGTTTTATATAACCATTCTTCCCGGCCGGTTTGTCCAGCAGGCCGCTTAAATCTATGGGAGTTTTCGAATCGTCATCCCAGGGAATATAGAAATCAAATAAAGCATCCATATCATTTACCTCTCCTAATGATCGACCGGCTCCTGCACAAGCGGCAAGGAGAACACAAATTGAGACTATAAAAAAAGCGTAAACCCGCATTTTGTTTCCCTTCCATTCAATTAAAGTGAATTTATTCCATATACGGATAAGCAAAAAATGAACCCGTTCTTTATATAATTATGATTTAAACAGAAATGGAATTCAATATAAACTTCAATTTATCAATTATTTATAAACAAACGAATAATCCAGTTATTATAATAAACCTTGCTATAACCAGGATTATAAGATATTATATAACACATGACAAAAATCTGTGCTCTTATAATTATATTTTTCCAGCTTTTTCTATCTGCAGCCCATTGTGAAGAACAATGGACCGGCCTGCAAATCATGAAGGAACAGGAAAACCGCCACAAGTCCCAAACCGAATTTACCAAAGAGATAATGATTTTAACCGATAAAAACGGGGCGAAGGAAAAAAGGGTCTTTAGAAGATATGTTAAGGAAAATTTCAAGGACAACACTTCCGGCTTATTGATAGTGTTCGATTCGCCCAAATCAATTTCTGGCACGGCAATGCTGACATGGGACAATAAAGACCGTGACAATGACCAATGGCTGTATCTCCCGGCCAGGGGAATGCTTCAGAGAATAACAGCCGGCAGTAAAAAAGGTTATTTTATGGGGACCGATTTTACGTATGAAGATATGGAGCCGGAAAATATAGATAAT
>JAFGKU010000003.1 GCA_016928415.1 Spirochaetales bacterium | reverse complement strand
TCAAAATTCTAAAATAACTTCTGTTACAGGTTGTGTAAAAAAATCTTTACCATGTATGATAGCGGTAAATAAAAAATAAAGGAAACAAATATGGGCGGTTTTTTTGGTGTTTCTTCACAATCAGATTGTGTCACAGATTTATTTTATGGTACCGATTATCATTCCCACCTGGGGACGGTCAGGGGCGGATTGGCTACAAAAGGAAAATCCGGATTCATCCGGTTCATTCATGATATAACCAATTCCCAGTTCAAGACCAAATTCGAGGAGGATATCAATCACCTGCAGGGACAAACCGGAATAGGAATAATAAGCGATTACGAGGATCAACCCCTGATTATCGGGTCCCATCTGGGAACGTTCGCCATAGCTACCGTAGGCGTCATTTCAAATCTCGAGGAACTGTCGCAAAAGGCATTCAATAAAAGAACAACCCATTTTTCCGAAATGACCGGCGGATACATCAATCCCACGGAACTTGTGGCCACCATAATCGCTGAAGAAGCGACCTTTGTGGACGGCATTAAAAATGCCCAGGAAAAAATAAAAGGATCCTGTTCCATTCTTATATTGACGGATCATGGCATTTATGCGGGCAGGGATAAACTGGGCAGAACCCCGATTGTGATTGGCAAAAAGGATGGTGCTTTTGCCGCCTCTTCAGAAACATGCGCGTTTTATAATTTAGGGTATGAAACGGAAAAATTTCTCGGCCCCGGCGAAGTCGTCCTGGTTACCCCGGAGGGAGTGGAGCAAAAATCCGCCCCGCTTGACAAAATGCAGATATGTGCATTTCTCTGGGTATACTATGGCTATCCGGCATCACATTACGAGGGTATCAATGTGGAAGCGGTCAGATACAAGTGCGGTACCTGCCTTGCCAGACGGGAAACCGCCGCCATAGATGTCGTATCCGGTATACCTGATTCCGGTACCGGACACGCCATTGGGTACTCAAACGAAGCACGGATTCCCTATGCAAGGCCGTTTGTCAAATATACCCCGACATGGCCCCGCAGTTTTATGCCGCAGGACCAAAGCCGCCGCGACCTAGTGGCAAAAATGAAACTGATACCCATTCCGGAACTGATCAAGGAAAAGCGGATCCTTTTCTGTGAAGATTCCATAGTCCGCGGCACGCAATTAAGGGATATTATACAGCGCCTTTATTCCTATGGGGCAAAGGAAGTGCACATGCGGCCGGCCTGTCCTCCCCTGGTATACGGATGCAAATATCTCAATTTTTCCAGATCACGGTCGGAAATGGATCTTGCAGCCAGGAGAGCCATTGAGAAACTTGTCGGAAACGTGAATGCGGATCTCACTCGTTATACACAGTCAGAAAGCGGCCCTTATAACGAAATGATTGAAATGATAAGAAAAGAATTAAAACTCTCCAGCCTTAAATACCAGCTTCTTTCCGATCTTATTGAAGCTATCGGGCTGCCGCCTGAAAAGGTCTGTACATACTGCTGGGACGGAAGAGAGCCCAGTTAAGCTTTTATAAACGCGATTCCCATTTTATGTTTCCTGTCCGCTGATTGACGGAAAAAAGAAATCCACCTGCATTAAATATGCATTGGTCCTTCCAGGTAATACACGTATTGAATGTCGGTTTTTCCGTAAAGGCATCAATGGCATTTAATTCCCTCTGCGTTATGCGCCATTTTACCTTCATGTCAAAATCGAGACAGGTCAGGATGAAACGGATCTTGTCCGTCGTCTCGTAATGCAGCACCAGAAATGCGGAAGCGGCATCAAACACGGCGACAATCTTCGGCACCAGATAGGTAAATTTTGTTTTTGTTCCTGTTTTGACATTCATCATCTGCTTTAAATAACCGGATGAATCGCTGTCAATCACCTTGATGAAATAATTCTCGCCCCTGTATATATGGGTGCTTATTGAATACCAGACTATTCCTTTTACATGATACTCCGGTTTTTCCGTTGTTATTTCCAGTGAGAACGGTTTCACGTAATATGTGTAACCTACCTTGGATGTAGCAGTAATGACGGGAATTGACGGATCAATGCTCATTACCGCAATCCCCATCCCCAGTTCTTCGGGAAACATTTCCGGGAGGGTTTCGGGGTTCAGGCAAGTCACGATCCTGCCTTTGCCCAGCTCAAAAACGAAAAAACGGTCGCTGCCCACACCGGACAGAAGCCTGTCACCGTCTAACCCATATATTACGCTGTACATCTCCATTACATGCCGGTAAAAACGTTTGCCGGTATCCGGGTCAAGCACATGCAGTCGCATGCCCTCAATATCATCTTCCATGCCGGTCGGCTGGTCGATGATGCATAGAAAATTGTCGCTCATCCTCATGTCGGACACCTTATTGACGAACTTGTACCCCCATATGCAGGAATTCAATGAACCGAGTACAAATATGGAAAAGGAAATAAAAAGAAAAGAAATCCTGAGAACCGTGTTCAGCGGCTTCTTTCTAAACGGTTTGATGGTGAACGGTACCACCGCGAAGCCGATAAGGAATAAAATACAAAAAAAGACCAGCCACCCGGATGAAAAAATGCTGTCAAGAATCAAATCCATATTTTTTCCTCCTCACTGAATTATTATATCAGGCTGCAGCTTTTTTTCAATGGCCTTTATCTTATACTGTCAAGTATCCTGTCATTTTACTCTTCAATACCTTGATATTTTCATTATATTTATCCAATATTGTATTAAATACATTTAGAGGGGAAAGGGAATATGAGTGAATTCTTAAAAAATACTGAAGATAAACAGCTGGCCTTAAAACAGATCATTAAAGATCTACATGACGGGAAACCGTTCGACGATATTAAAAATCGTTTCCATAAAATTATCAAAAACGTAACTCCGGAGGAAATATCCGAAATGGAAAACGCCCTGATACAGGAAGGTCTGCCTGCCGAAGAAGTGATGCGTCTCTGCAATGTCCATGTCGAGGTTTTCCAGGACTCCCTTTCCCGTCAAAAAAAGGCAAGCACCCTTCCCGGACACCCTGTCCACACTTTCATCAAGGAAAACTCGGAGGCTAAAAAAATCATCAAGCAGTACAACAGGGCCCTGAAAAAAATCCTGAAGCCGAAGGCGGGCGACAGGGAACATGGTGATTTCCTCAAGGTATTTAAAACATTAAGGCAGATAGAAAAGCATTATTCACGCAAGGAAAATCAGCTTTTCCCCTTCCTGGAACGAAAAAATTTTTCAGGCCCTTCCAAGGTAATGTGGGGGAAACACGATGAAATAAGGAATTACTTCAAGGAGATTGAAGCGGCCTTTAATGCAAACGACATGAAAACGGTCAGGGATAAAAGTAAATCACTCGTATCCGAAATAAAGGGCATGTTTTTCAAGGAGGAAAAAATACTGTTTCCCATGGCCATCAAGAAGCTGACCAACCTGGAATGGGCCGAAATCCGTTCCGGCGAAAAGGAAATAGGGTATGCCTGGATACAACCGGGAAACCTCTGGGACACGAATGTCGCCAAACAGGTTGAAAATCTGAAAAAGGAAAAACCCGCTGATTCGGGGCAAAATTTTCTGCAGCTCGAATGGGGGCAGGTAACCCCGGAACAGGTGAACCTTCTGTTAAAACACCTTCCCGTAGACATCACTTTTGTCGATGAAAACGATGCGGTGAGGTATTACTCGGCCACTGATGACAGAATTTTTCCGCGCAGCCCGGGCATCATCGGGCGGTCGGTGAAAAACTGCCATCCCGCCAAAAGCGTCCACGTGGTGGAGAAAATAATAGACAGTTTCAGGAAAAAGACACAAAAGACCGCGGATTTCTGGATAAATATGGAAGGAAGACTCATCTATATCCGGTATTTCCCCGTGTATAACGAGAACGGAAGCTACAAAGGAGTGATCGAGGTGTCGCAGGACGTAACGGAGATCAAAAAACTGGAAGGGGAAAGACGCCTCCTCGACTGGTAAATCTCTATTGACCAAAGCCTGATATTAAGGAAAATTATGGTTATGGATAAAACGCAAAGATTATGGCAGGCTGCTCTTATTTTAAGCATCATAACCGTTGTCTATAATGTTTTTGAAGGAATCTTCTCCACTTTCTTCGGCTACTCCGATGAAGCATTGGCACTCTTTGGTTTCGGCGTGGACAGCTTCGTGGAAGTGATTTCGGGCCTGGGCGTGGGTCACATGGTCATTCGCCTTATGCGGAAGGGGCCTGCGGAAAGGGACAGGTTTGAAACGCTCGCCCTGCGCATCACGGGTATCAGTTTCTATATACTGGCAGCCGGACTGGTCGCCGGTGCCGTTTTAAGCATTATTTTCAACCGGAAGCCGGATACAACACTGCCCGGTCTGATTATCTCCCTTATATCCATCGCAACGATGTGGGCCCTGATGCTGTTCAAACTTCATGTGGGGAAAAAACTGAATTCCGATCCCATTATTGCCGATGCCCATTGCACGCGTACCTGCCTCTATCTCTCATTTATCCTATTAGGTTCTAGTCTTGTTTACCTCATTTTCAAGCTTCCCTATGTGGACAGCATTGGAAGCCTGGGGATAGCCGTTTTTGCTTTTCTGGAAGGGAAGGAAGCGATGGAAAAAGCGGCAAACAAATCATTATCCTGCTCATGCGGACACGACGGTAAAGAAGAAGCATGTTGATGCATACGGATAAAAGTGAATTTTTGAAACCATTCCTGAATTCACCCGGGCAAAAGGCTTGAAAATCACATTTATTTACATAAACTGATAGTAAGACGCATTGGGAACGACAATATCATAGATATGGCAGACGTTATCGCAGGTATTTAAGGAGGTTTCAAATGGCCCAGATTATTAAGCAGAAGGTCACTTTCCATATTAAACCGGAGAAACTTTACGATTTTTACATGACCCCGAAGCTCCATGCGCTGCTTACGGAAGACAAGGTAAATGTGCAGAAAAAAGCGGGAACACCTTTCAGTGCCTTTAATAAATATATCCGCGGTAAAATCCTTTATATAAAACCCGGGGAAATGGTGGTCCAGACATGGCGCTGTACAGACTGGGAGAGGGATGATCCCGATTCGATCCTTGTACTCATTTTCACCGAATCCGGTAAAAATGATACGGTCCTGGAACTCGTACAGGTCAATGTGCCGGATGAATACGCGGACGACATCAAGGAGGGATGGAAAGATTCCTACTGGAATCAATGGAGAAGGTACATAAGGCAGCTTAACAGGAAAAAAACCCGCTAAACTGGCAAACTTACCGTTTTTTACTTCATCTTTCGCCTGTCCACGACCCTGTTCGTTTTTCCCCTGGCATTGAAAATGAGGCTCTTGGGTTCAACCAATGCTATTTTAGGCTTGAATCCCAGGCTGGTTTCAATTTTCTTTGCAATTTCAGCCTGCAGCTGTTCAAGATTCTTGAGCTCATCAATGGCAAACCCCTGCGGCACTTCCACCTTGATTTCCATCACGTCATTCCCCCCCTCCCGGTCGATGATAATCTGGTAGTGGGAGGCGGCCTTAATGACGCCGTAGAGAATCTTTTCAACTTCTCCAGGGAAAAACTTGAATTGCTCGAAGAAAATAAGGTCATCCGTCCGGCCCGTAACCCGGGTCATCCTCCTCAGCGTCCGGCCGCAGGCACAGGTGCTTTCATCCATTAATGCTACAATATCGCCGGTCCTGTACCGGATGAGGGGAAATCCTTCTTTTGATATGGTGGTGAACACAAGTTCGCCCCGGCCGCCCGTTTCAACGGGTTCACACGTGTCCGGGTTGATCAGTTCACAAATGAAATGGTCCTCGTTGATATGAAGCCCGTTCTTGTGTTCACATTCAAAGGCCACGCCGGGTCCCATTATTTCGGTGAGTCCATAGGTATCGAGCGCGTTTATTTTCAGGTTTTCCTCTATGTAGGTACGCATCTGGTTGCTCCAGGGCTCCGAACCGAAAATGCCGGTTTTCAGAAACAGCTTCTCGGGATGAATTCCAAGTTCCTTCATTACCGAGATGAGATTCATGATGAACCCCGGCGACCCGATAATAACGGTGGTTTTATAATCCCGCATGATGGTAATTTGTTTTTCGATGGCCGTCATTGAGGCGGGAATGACGGAAGCCCCGATACGCTCCGCTCCCTGGTGAAAACCGAATCCGCCCGTAAAAAGGTCGTAATGGAACGCTATCTGCACAAAATCATGCTCGGTAACGCCGCATGCAGACAAGGTCCTGGCCGTGCATTCGCTCCATGCCTGGAGGTCGTTCTTCGTGTACCCGACTACCACGGGTGTGCCGGTCGTCCCGGAAGTGCAATGGAGACGCACGATATCCCGGAGAGGCATGGCAAACATGTCGTAGGGGTAGCTTTTCCTCAGGTCATCCTTCGTGGTAAAGGGAAGCTTACCGAGGTCTTCAATGGATTTTATGCCTTCTATATTGACGCCGTGACTGTCGAACGCGTTCTTATAAAAAGAGACATGCCTGTAAACCCTGTTTAACGTGGACTGCAGTTTCTCAATCTGGACCTGCTTAAGGTACTTTCGCGGCATTGTTTCGATGGTTGTATTGAAAATCATTCCTTAATACCCCCTATTCATTGATTCTTTCATAATCCTTGCCAAGGTATGCCCTCTGGACATCCTGGTTGTTGAGTAATTCTTCGGATGTCCCCTCCAGGATGATGTTTCCCGTTTCAATCACATAACCCCGGTCCGCAATACCGAGTGAAGCCCTGGCATTCTGCTCAACGAGTAAAACGGTCAGGCCTCCCTCCCTCAATTTAGTCAGGGACCGGAATATCTCCTTTACAATTATCGGGGCTATCCCCAGGGAAGGTTCGTCCATCATCAATATTTTTGGTTTGGTCATGAGGGCCCGGCCCAGGGCGAGCATTTGCTGTTCCCCCCCGGATAACGTGCCGGCCAGCTGCTTTTCCCTTTCCTTGAGAATGGGGAAAAGGCCCATTATATAATCCAGGTCCTGTTTTGCCTCCGCGCCCTGTTTTGACCAGCGCAGGTAGCCGCCAAGCACGAGGTTGTCCTTCACGGACAGCGTGTTGAATATCTGCCGCCTTTCGGGAACGAGGGTGCACCCGAGGCCCACGATCCTTTCCACGCCCAGGCCGCCTGTCTGTTTGTCGTCGAACACTATTTCACCGGACATGGGCCGGATAAGGCCGGATATTGTATTGAGCAGCGTGGATTTACCGGCGCCGTTGGCACCGATAATCGTGACAATTTCTCCCGGTGATACGTGCAGGGACACACCCTTTAAAACACGCAGCTTACCGTATCCCGATTCCAGGTTTAAAATCTTCAACATTTACTCACCCAGATATACCTTGATAACTTCTTCATTTTTCTGTATTTCCTTCGGTTTCCCCTCTGCAAGTTTTTTGCCCTGGTTCAATACCATAATTTCATCGGATATGTTCATGACAAGGGATATGTCATGCTCAACGAGGAGCACCGTTACCCCCCTATCCCTTATTTTTCCTATCAGCTGGCCCAGCTCCGTTGTTTCATAGATATTCAGGCCCGCCGCCGGTTCATCGAGCATTAGCAGTTCCGGTTCCACCGCAAGGGCCCGCGCTATCTCCACCTTTCTCTGGAGGCCGAAAGGAATGTTGATGCACAACTCGTCTTTTATGCCCGATAAATTCAATTCTTCAAGCAGGGACAAAACGGAAGCCCTGATGGATTTTTCTTCCCTTATATTCCCCGGCAGCCCGAGCAATGACGAAATAAAACCGGACCTGGATTTCAGATGCCTGCCCACCATGATATTTTCCATGACCGTCATATGCCCGAACAGCCTCGTATTCTGAAACGTCCGGCAGATACCAAGCGCCGCCACCTGGAAAGGTTTCAACCCGGTAATGTCTTTTCCGTAAAAATGAATATGGCCGGAATCGGGCCTTATGTTCCCCGAAATCAGGTTGAAAAAAGTCGTCTTACCGGCACCATTGGGACCGATGATGGATTTGATAAGGCCTTCCTCAACGGACAGGGTAACATCATCGACAGCGTGCAGTCCTCCGAAGGAACGGTTTAAATTGTTTACATTCAGAATAACGCCGCTCATTTTTCCTTTTCTCTCTTAAAAACTGCCAGCTTTTCCCTTATGAAGGAAGACAGGTATTTTATTCCCTTTATGCGCAGAATGCCTTTGGGCGCGAAAAGCATGATGCCTATAAGGATAATACCGAAAACCGCTTCATCGAATGTGCCGAAATACCCCCGCAGGGAAAGAAAATTGAGGAGGTTGCCCATGAGCAGGGTCCCGAACAGGTTATCCATCCCGCCTACGGCCACTATGGCGACATACCTTACCGATTTTATCACACCGGCCTCCGAGGGGCCTATGCTTCCCAGATAATGGGTCAGAAAAACCCCACCGGCCGCGGCCAGCACGGCGCTTAATACGAAGGTATACAATTTGTAACGGCTCGTGTTGATGCCGAGGGAATTGGCCGCTTCCTCGTTCCCGTGAATGGACCTGAGGGCCCGCCCAACCCTGGAATTGAGCAGGTTGATGATGAGAAAGAGACCGAGCAGTACAAAAAACCACGCAATATAATAATTCATCACGCGATCGGCCATCCTGTCCGTTATCTGGATGCCTGGGACAAGGGTGAAATCCGGCACATTGGAAATGCCGTCAGCGGCACCCAATGCCGTGGTGCCCAGAAGGACCGTCTGAATAATGATTCCGAATCCGAGGGTAGCCATGGCCAGGTAATGCCCCTTAAGCCGTAAAACAGGAATACCGATGAGAAAGGCCACCCCGACCGCTATTAAAATGGCGACAACAAAGGCCACCCACGGAGAAAAAGAATAAATAATATTCCCGTACGGGTCTTTCTGCTCCATTGTTATGAAAAGTGAGGAAAGAAGGGAAAGGGTTCCCTTATCCCACAGCCCCGATAAATCTATCGTCGTCAGTAGCGCCGATGTATACCCGCCGATGGCGAAAAAACCGGCGTGCCCCAATGAAATTTGTCCTGCATACCCCATCAGCAGGGTAAGACCTATCACGACAAGGCTGTAATACGCGCTCATGATGAGCTGGGTAAAAAAGAATTCCCATCCGCCCAGGGACAGGAGGAGCTGGATCAAAACGACTATCCCGAGAACTATCAGGAGGGGTTTGTACCGGGCCAGCATGGCTAAAATTCCTTCAACCGGCTTGCCTCCGCACTGCCGAACAGGCCGCTTGGCTTGAAAAAGAGTATGACGAGCAGGATGACAATGGAGATGGCTTCAATGTACGCATTGGGCATTATGCTGATGGCGAAAGCCTCCAGGACCCCCAGCATAAGGCCGGCAACAACGGCGCCCGTGCTGTTGCCAAGGCCGCCCAACACGGCAACGGCGAATCCCTTGATGGCCAGCGTCGAGCCCATGTTATACTGCGTCTGGGTCAGGGGCGACGTCACGCACCCGGCCAGGGCCCCGATTCCCGCACTGATCATGAAGGAGAGGGTGACCATCCACTTCACGTTGATGCCGCAGAGGCTGGCCGCCGTCTTGTTGTCCGAACAGGCCAGCATGGCCTTGCCGATCAGGGTGAATTTGAAAAAAAGGTTTAGTCCCACGACAATCACGGCGGAAACACCCAGGACCCACAGGACCTGGGGCGATATCATGGCGCCGAAAATATCGATGGAGGAAACCTCGTTCCCCGTAAAAAATGGCAGGGCCCGGTTCTTTTCGTCCCAGACATGAAGCATCACTTCCCTCATGAGGATTGAAATTCCGATCGTAATAATGATCATCCGCAGGACATTGGAAGTTGACTTGACAAAGCGTTTGAAAAGGAATTCGATGCCCGCGGCAATGGGGGCGGCGATTAAAACACAAAAAACCATATTGGCTAAAAATGGAAAACCGTCAAAAAGTCCGCTGCGGAACGGGATGATGAAAATGAGTAAAAACAATGTCACAACCCGGACGGGGGACCATTTTTTCAGGCCGCGGATAAATACCAGTTCCAGGGCCGCACCGACAAGCGTGGTAGCCAGGCAGGCTATGAGAACGGCAAGTGCCAGGGGAAGAAAGGAAGCCAGCGAAATGGCGATCATGGAACCAAGGACAAGGAATTCGCCCTGGGCAAAATTAATGATGCCGGTCGTGTTGTAGATTATATTGAATCCTATGGCAACAATGGCATAGATGCTCCCCTGCGTGATGCCTGATAATATGTATTGCAGAACAATGTTTGATTCCATTTATACAAGGTCCCCATAATAAAAGGGAAGCACCCATTTATAATTGAGTACTCCCCCGTTGATTAACTAAGTCAATTTTATCCGGAAATCGATAATTATTATTTTTTGAAAAGAACGAATTTCCCGTTTTTCACTGTCAACATTTCAAAGGAGTCCATGCCAAGCCCGTTATGTTCCGTCGGAGAAAAATTGAACATGCCGGCCGTACCCACGAAACTGACTTTTTCAATGGCGTCCCGCACTTTCGCCGTATCAATGGACTTGGCCTTCTTGATTGCTTCCACGAGCAGCATGACTGCATCGTAGGCATGCCCGCCGAACGTGCTCACATCTTCCTTGAACTTGGTTTCATAATCCTTTTTATATTTCATGAGCAGAGCCTTCTGCGGATTGTTGTCCGGCAGTACATCCGCCACGAGGAGCCTGCCGCAGGGAAAAATAATGCCTTCCGCCGCTTCACCGGCCGCTTCCACATACTTGATGTTCCCGAAGCCGTGGCTCTGGAAAAGGGGAACCTTCATGCCGAGTTGCTTCATGTTCTTGGCAACGATTGACTGGGCCGGGACAATGGACCAGTTGACCACCGCTTCAACACCCTTGTCTTTCACCTTGGTAAGGACACTAGTCAGGTCCGTTGCCCCCTTGTCATAAACTTCCGCTATGGCGATGGTGATGCCGTAATCGGGAGCGTATTTTTCGAGCTGGTCCTTGCCGCCCATACCGAACCCGGCATTGCTGGTGACAACACCGATCTTTTTAATGCCCATGGCATTCATGGTCTGGAATATGGCGATCGCGGCATAACTGTCTTTCTGGGGAGTTTTGAAAACATACGGCGCGATGGGTTCAACAATGGTTTCAGCCGCGGCGCAGGAAACGAGAATCGTCTTGTTTTCATCGCAGGTGCTTTTAATGGCCATGGTTTCACCGCTTGTCGAAGGGCCGATGATGGCCATTACCTTGTCCTCCTCGATAAGCTGTTTGGCAAAGGACTTGGCCTTCTCCGGACTGCCGCCCGAATCCTTGATGATGAGTTCAATCTTCACGCCGTTGATTCCGCCGGCCGCATTGATTTCATCAACAAGCATGGTGGCCGTTTTCTCTTCAGGGGACCCTAAAAAGGACGCTCCGCCCGTGATTGAAAAAATAGCACCTATCTTGACGGTGCCGCCAGTTTGCTCCTGTGACCCCATTGAAAGGCACAAAACGGCGACCAGAAGAATAAAAAGAAACTTGATTCCCATTGACATTGTCTTTTTTTTGAATGCAAAAGCCATTACTTTTTCCTCCTTCATAAAACTAAAAATCTTACATAATTCTCTACATATAAGCCGGGGATGTCAAGCATTGGCCTGAATTTTCCACCAGGGAATGCCCCCTGCTTTCCGTTATTTACAGACTTTTAAGAATATCATTGGTTAAAAGGCTTATATTGTTCTTCTTAAGCGACTCAATGGCCTTTTTCTGATCGTCTATTTTAAAGATTACGATGGCATTATTCGCCTTTTTTTCCACGAAAGCATACATATATTCTATATTGATCCCGTTTTCATCAAAAATCTTCAGAATCAGGCTCAATCCGCCCGGCTTGTCCTCTATTTCAACGGCGATAACGTCCGTTTTCTGCGCCACAAAGTTATTATCCTTTAAAACATCCACAGCCTTGTCCGTATCATTGACGATCAGGCGGAGAATACCGAATTCCGCCGTATCGGCCAGGGCCAGGGCCCGGATATTAATACCTTCCTTTGCCAGGATCCCCGTAACCTCGGCCAGCCTACCTTTTTTATTTTCAAGAAAAACAGAAATTTGCTTGATATCCATATTTCTTTCCTCCTATATTATGCAATTACCCATAATTATTTTTATATTTTGCGCTTATCAATAATTCTTTTTGCCTTACCTTCGCTCCTGGGAATTTTCTTCGGTTCCACGAGTGTAACCTTGGCATGCACGTTCAGGGCCGAGTAAAGCGCGCCTTCTATTTCCTTCTCCTCTTTCTCAAGGTTCTTGATTTCATCGGAAAAGAGCTTGTCCGTCATCTCGACCTGGACTTCAATGCTGTCCAGCTGCCCCGTTCTTTCCACAATAATCTGGTAATGAGGTTCCGTTCCCTCGAGTTCCATCAACACTTCCTCGATCTGCGAGGGGAACACGTTCACGCCGCGTATGATGAGCATGTCATCCGTGCGGCCCAGGATTCTGTGCATCCGTATGGAGGTACGGCCGCATTCGCATTTTTCCGGGATGAGGAACGTTATATCCCGCGTCCTGTACCGGATGACGGGAGATCCTTCCTTTGTCAGCGTGGTGAAAACAAGCTCTCCCTTCTGCCCGTGCGGGAGCACTTCACCCGTTTCGGGATCGATGATTTCGGGATAGAAATGATCGTCAAAAATGTGAAGCCCCTTCTTGCATTCGCATTCCGCGGCAACACCGGGACCTATGATTTCCGTCAGGCCGTATATATCAAGGGCCATGATATTCAATTTCTCTTCTATTTCACGCCGCATGCCGTCGCTCCACGGCTCGGCTCCAAGGAATCCCACCTTCAAGGGCAGTTTTTTGAAATCGATACCTTTCTCCTTCCCGATTTCGGCCAGCATGAGGGAATAGGACGGTGTACAGGTCAAAACGGTGGATTTGAAATCCTGCATCGTTTTCAGCTGCCTCAGTGTATTACCTCCGGAAATGGGAATGACATTGGCACCGATTGTCCTGGCACCGTAATGCACGCCGAGACCGCCGGTAAAAAGACCGTATCCATAGGCGTTCTGGACGGTATCCTCGCTGGTCGTCCCTCCCATCGCAAGGGTCCGCGCCATTACTTCACCCCAGATTTTTATATCGTTTATCGTGTAAGCATCAACCACCGGCGTACCCGTTGTCCCTGACGAGGTGTGTATTTCAACAATGTCCTTCAGGGGTACGGCCACAAGCCCGTAGGGATAAATATCCCTCATGTCCGTTTTTGTGAGAAAGGGGAGTTTCGTTATATCTTCGATTCCCTTGATGTCTTCAGGTTTAACGCCCAGTTCATCCATTTTTTTCTTATAAAAAGGCACGCTCCCGTAAGCCCGTTTGATCAGGGCGCTCAACCGCTCTCCCTGCAGTTTTTTACGGCCTGCTTCATCCATGGTTTCATGTTTTTGATCCCATATCATTGGTGGACCTCCTTAAATGATTTTTTACCGTATAGAAAGGCATTCCAGTTATCATCAAAAGAACCGGAAGGAACGTTTTCCTGTATGGCTTTTTTCCAGGAATCGTCGTTGAAACCGATCCTTGCAGACACAAATCCAAGCAAGGCCACGTTCACGAATTTTTTGTTGCCGATAGCCTCCGCCGTTTTATCCGTATCAATGATGAACGGCCTGCATTTTTTCAACTCCCCATCAATGTCTCCGGGATATTCTTCCACATTGGGCGGTTTGATCCGTGTTGTCGTGCAGACGACCAGGGTCTTCTCTCCGGCGTAATTGATCCACCTCAATGTTTCCATCTGCTCCAGTGAAAGGAGGATATCCGCCTCTCCCCTGGAAATAACCGGGGAATGTATTTTTTTCCCGAACCTTATGTGGCTGAACACGCTGCCGCCCCGCTGACTCATCCCGTGAATCTCGCTTTTTTTCGCATCCAGTCCGGAAAAAAGGGCCGCCGCGGTGAGGATGTCGGAAGCGAGAATTATCCCCTGCCCCCCGACTCCGACGATCAGTATATTGTAATTCTTTTCATTCATACCGGTTTTTTATCCTTGTTTTTCATTTTTTTCCGCTTGTAGATAACGCAGGGTCCTTTTATGACCAGTAAGGCAAGAGATCCGGAATCAAGAAGGGCCCGAATGCTCTCTTCGACGTCTTTCGGTTTATACGCATCCACAATCCTCACGTTTCCGTTTTTTATACCGCAGGCCTCCCCCAGTTTTTCATAATCCAGGGAAAAAGCTTCCTGTCCATTGATTCTTTCCCCGGAAAAGGGGTTGGGCTGCATGCCCGTCATGGCCGTTGTCCCGTTGTCCAGGACTATGAAAAGCGATTTCCGGCCGTTATACGCCGCATTGATCAGACCGGAAATGCCCGAATGGGCAAACGTGGAATCTCCTATAACGCCCACAGCGGTCATTTTGACACCTGCGGCGGATTTACTCCCCGACCCGTCCATTGCAACCTCTATTCCCTGTAACAGTCCTATGCTCCCACCCATTTCCACGCATGTGTCCATGGCGCTGAAGGGAGGCATCACCCCCAGGGTATAACACCCGATGTCACCCGTGACGATCAATCCCATCTGGTTAAGAATCTTGAACACGGTGCGATGGGGGCACCCGGGGCAAAGGGATGGAGGCCTGGGGGGAAGCTGCACGGATGACGGCAGCGCCGGGGTTGTTTTGACCCCAAAAGCTTTCCGAATGGCATCCGGGTCCAGTTCTCCGACACTGGAAAACAGGCTTTTACCTTCCACCTTGAAACCCATTGCCTTGACACGGAGTTCAAGGTACGGGTCCAGTTCCTCCACTATGCAGACCTTTTTGCACGAAGAAAAAAACCGGCGAATCAATTCTTCGGGTAAGGGATTGACGATTCCCAGTTTCAGGACGGAAGCTTCCGGCAGCGCCTCTTTTACATAGGTATAACATATGCCGGAAGTGATGATACCGACGGCAGGGTCGTTCATTTCGATGACGTTTACCGGGGAAGCATTAACGTCTTTACCCAGGCGCTCCATTCTTTTTTCAACCTCGATATGACGCAGCCTGGCATGCCCGGGAATCATGACATACTTTTTAATATTCCGCTCAAAACCGGATGCTTTCCGGCTCCTGTCGGGATTTTCGAGCAGGACCACTCCCTTGGCGTGTGATATGCGGGTCGTCGACCTTAAAATAACCGGCGTATCATAAGCCTCACTCATTTCAAAGGCGAGTTTGGTAAACTGCCTGGCTTCCTCGGAATCCGCCGGCTCCAGCATGGGCACCTTGGCGGCATAGGCATAATGCCTGTTGTCCTGTTCATTCTGGGAGGAATGCATGTTCGGGTCATCGGCATTGGCTATGACAAGCCCGCCCTTCACCCCGATATACGAGGATGTGAAAAGGGGGTCCGCGGCCACGTTCAGGCCCACATGCTTCATCGTTACCAATGTTCTGGCCCCGGCCAATGCGGCTCCGATTCCCACCTCAAGGGCCACCTTTTCATTGACGGACCATTCGGTGTAAACACCCTCATAAGTAGTCAAATTTTCCAGAATTTCAGTTGAGGGGGTGCCCGGATAACCGGTTCCAACCGTCACGCCCGCCTCAAAGGCTCCCCTGGCAATCGCCTCGTTTCCGGATAATAGTCTTTTTTCCATACATACACCTCTAAAAACCACCTTATATGGCGGTTTTCCAAACACAAACAATTTAGAATCGGGGTTTTTAGAGGTTGCTCAAAACAAATAAGTAGTTTTTAAGGTCCCTCATAATATTATCCGTTCGTAACTGTTTTTTTCATTAATATTACGTATTGGGGCTATCTGTCAAGGAGAGGCATTACGTCCTTATCCATAAATAAATATGGAATATATCTAACTTTAACAAAGTTTTTTCATACAAACACAAAGGACAGCACGGGCATTGCATGATAGTCTAAAAACATAAGGGGAAAGCTTTTTAGGGCAACGTGATTATTCATGTGTTTTAAAGTTCGACTTTAAAAAGTTTGGTAAGGTAAAAAAGTGTTAGAGCGGTTCTTTAATTTGAGAACCGGCTAAGAATGACACGAAAAATCAAACAACTCGATAAGGGAGAAAAGCATGAAAAATCACCTGTTAGTTTTTGCATCGATTAAAAAGCACCTGTTTATTTTAGCCTCCATTATAATTTTGTCAGGCATTATTACCTCCTGCGATGCAGGAAGCGCACCAGCGATACCGGCATCTCCTCCATTGAGTCCCGAGGGGCTCGTTCTGACCATCATAGATGAAAACACGGTGGATATTGCCTGGGCAGACACGGCAACGGATGAAACGGGATACAATGTCTACTGGTCGGATACCAATGCATTACCTTCATCACCGAATGTTCAGTTACCGGCGGACTCCCAAACCTGTACGGCCGGCAGCCTTACGCCGCTGACAACGTATTATTTCTGGGTAATGGCATACAATGACTCGGGTGAAAGCAGCGCTTTAAGCGGGACAGCTACGCCCGGACCCGTACCGGCCGCTCCCGGTAATTTAACCGTAACAGCCACGGAAACATTGATTACACTTGACTGGACCGACAATGCCGATGATGAAACCGGGTACAATGTCTTCTGGTCCACCTCGGCCGCAAAACCGGGTGCTCCCGGCTCATCTCTGCCGGCGGATACCGTGTCCTGTGAAATTCCAGGCCTGGCACCCAGTACAACCTACCATTTCTGGGTGGAAGCGTTCAATGACTACGGATCAAGCACGGCGGCGGTCATTTTGGGAACCCTGAAATCGGCTCCTCCGTCACCGGACAACCTCGTTGTCTCCGTGGGAACATACCGGATTAACGTGACATGGAATGACAATGCGGTCAATGAAACGGGATACGATGTGTACTGGTCGATTGACGGAATAAAACCGGCCGACCCTGCCGAACAGCTTGCCGCCGATGCAACCGCCTGTTCAATCACCGGAATATACGCGAACACGACGTACTCGTTCTGGGTCGAGGCAAAAAACGATATCGGTACCAGTTCCGCTGCAACGGGCGAAGGCACGACGATCACCAAAACTTTTAAGGAATTATTCATGGAACCGAATGGGTGGTTCCATATGGCCGTCCACACTTTGACCGATGAAACGGACCTCAACTTCTACTGGTCGGACAATGTATCCGATATGGGCATTTCAAACGACCCGGTCGGCGTATCGGGCGCCGGTGCGGACCTGCATTACTGGACCCTGATCAACAATTTTGATTCCACCAAAACATGGCATTTCTGGGCCGAAACGGTGAAGGACACGGACACGTTATACATACACGAAAAAATCGAACCCGGACCTCCGATGACCGGGACCCTCGCCTGCACACAGGCCGGCGACTCCCGGATTGATTTAAGCTGGGAGGATGTTTCCGGTGAATCGGCCTACAACATCTATTGGGATAAATCCGCCGTAAAACCTTTACGGCCCAATGCCTCGGTGGGTGCCGACGTGACCGCATTCTCAGCGACATCATTGGATCCCGGGACGGAATACAATTTCTGGGTAAGTGCGGTAAGCCAGGGAATCGGAGGTGCGGGTTTCCCCGGACTGTCCATCAACGAAACGCAGAGTACCACCGGTAGCGGGCTGGGTCCCAATCTGGCACTCGGGAAAACGGCCGTCTGTTCTTCCGTAGAAGGTGACAATACGGCTGACAAGGCTATCGACGGTAATGACGGCTCACGATGGGCCAGTGAATTCACGGACGGCGGATTCCTGCCGGCCTGGATCATCATAGACCTCGGGGAAAGCATGGATTTCAGCGTCGTTCGATTCAAATGGGAAACAGCGTATGCCAAATCCTACACGATTGAAACAAGCGGCGACGGAGTCGGTTTTACCGCGGTTTATTCAACCACGGAAGGCACGGGTGGAACGGAAACCATCGAGGTGGGTACACAGAATGCCCGGTACATTAAAATGAACTGCACCGAACGGGGAACCCCCTGGGGGCCGTCCCTCTGGGAGTTCGAAGTTTTCAACCCTTAATCAAGGAACCCTAAACCCTTTTCTCATATAACCCTACAGAAGCCGCCGCTACCACGGCGGCTTCTGCCTTTTTTTCCTGCAGTTAAAAATTATCGTTTTTATATTTCAGACCCACCTGCTCACGCGCTTCATCAACCATCTTCATGACGGCAAGCGATTCGTCAAGCGGCATAATCCGGCTTTCCGTGCGGCCCGCAGCCAGGCAACGGATCACTTCCCCGGCCTGGTAATCATAGCCCGGCCGGGCCGAGTACTTGACCGGCTCCGATCCCGGTATCATGAGGGTGGCTTCCGATGCCTTCCAAAATTCTTTCATGAGTACCGTACCCCTGGTTCCGTCAATCCGTGTTTCACAGTGGGTGTTGCAGTTTATGGCGCAGCTTAAAACAGCCAGGCTTCCCCGCGCGTACTTCAGGGTGAGCACGGTTTGCTCATCCACGCCCGTCCTGCTCATACAGCTTTGAACCTTCATGTCCACGGGATCCGTTCCTAGGAAAAGCGCGGCCAGGTGAAGGGGATACACGCCCACATCCAGAAGCGCACCTCCTGCCAGATCAGGATCGTATAAACGGGAAGCGGGATCAAACGGGAAATAAAATCCAAGGTCAGCGGTCAGGCGCAGGACATCACCGATCAATCCCTCCTCAATCCATTTTTCAACCTTGTTGATGACGGGCAGGAACCGCATCCACATGGCCTCCATGAGAAAGAGGTTTTTTTCACGCGCCTTTTCAGCCATCAGGCGGGCCTCGTGCAGGTTGACGGCGACCGGTTTTTCACAGAGCACATGCTTGCCGGCTTCCAGCGCAAGCAATGTGTGCTCGCTGTGGTGGGAATGGGGAGAAGCGATATAAACAACGTCGACATCCGGATCGTTTACCAGCTCTTCGTAGCTCCCGTACGCTTTCTCCGCCCCTTCCTTCTCCTTGAAAGCAAGCGCTTTCTCAAGGGAACGCGACCCGCAGGCATAAAGAGCGGCTGAAGGCAGCCTTTTTAAGTCGGCGGAAAATATCCGGGCAATATTGCCGCAGCCCAGTATTCCGAAGCGGGTTATGGCAGCCATATGTTACCTGATCTCCGCATGGTATTGCTGCAAGGGCTGTACGACAGTCTCTTTCTCAATCCTGGCCTTGATGCCCTTGGCAGCCGCCAAAGCCGCCGCCTTTGTAGTGATATAGGGAATTTTGTGCTTGATGGCCGCTTTCCGTATGTAGGAATCATCTTCCTTATATTCCCTCGCCCCAGGAGTATTGAAGATAAGCTGAATTTCATCATTTTTTATACCATCCAGAATATCAGGTCTGCCATGATTGAATTTATGGACAAATATTGATTCGACGCCTTTTCCCTTCAGGTATTCGCACGTTCCTTCCGTTGCATAAATTCTAAAGCCCAGGCTTTTCAGGATTCGGGCCGGTTCCTCTATACCCGTTTTATGCTTGTCTGAAACGGAAAAAAGAACAGCGCCTTTCAATGGCAGCCTTACCTGCGTCGCTTCCTGCGTTTTGTAAAAGGCGAGGCCGAAAGAATCGGCAAGCCCCAGCACCTCGCCGGTTGAACGCATTTCCGGGCCGAGAACCGGGTCCACCTCCGGGAACATGTTAAAGGGGAAAACCGCTTCCTTGACGCCGAAATGACTGAATTGGCCGTGCTTCAGGTTAAAGTCCTTGAGTTTTTTACCGAGCATGATCTGGGTCGCTATCCGCGCCATGGGTATGTTACAGACTTTGGAGACGAGAGGAACGGTCCGGGAAGCCCTGGGATTGGCTTCAAGAATGTACACCGTATCTCCCGCAATGGCGTACTGTATGTTCATCAATCCCACAACACCCAGCTCAAGCGCTATTTTCTTTGTATAATCCGTGATGGTATCCTTGTGCTTCTGGGAGAGGGTGACGGGAGGAATAACGCAGGCGGAATCACCCGAATGGATCCCCGCTTCCTCGATATGCTCCATGATGGCCGGCATAAACGCGTCCGTACCGTCGGATATCGCGTCCGCCTCCACTTCAATGGCGTTTTCCAGGAACTTGTCGATAAGGATGGGCCTTTCAGGAGAAACATCGACCGCCTTGCCCACATACTCGGTAAGCATGTCTTCATCCCAGACGATTTCCATTGCCCTGCCGCCAAGAACGAATGAGGGGCGAACCATCAATGGGTAACCGATTTTTTTTGCTATTTCAAGCGCTTCCTCAAGATTCTTTGCCATATCCGATTCGGGCTGGGGAATACCGAGCTTCTGCATCTTTTTCCTGAAAAGATCGCGGTCCTCGGCAAGATCGATCACTTTGGGTGGCGTGCCCAGAATTTTTACGCCCGCTTCCTCCAGTTCCATGGCGATATTCAGCGGCGTCTGGCCGCCAAACTGCACAATCACGCCATCCGGTTTTTCCTTTTCATAAATGCTCAGAACATCCTCCACGGTCAACGGCTCGAAATACAGACGGGTGGATGTGTCATAATCCGTTGAAACGGTCTCCGGGTTGCAGTTGATCATGATGGAATCATAGCCTTCATCCCTGATGGCAAAAGCGGCATGGACGCAACAATAATCAAATTCGATGCCCTGGCCTATCCGGTTGGGTCCTCCGCCCAAAACCATTACTTTTTTATGGCCGGAAACGGGGACGGTATCCTCCGCATTATACGTGGAATAATAATACGCGGCATTGTTGACCCCGCTGACGGGCACGGCATCCCACGCCTGTTTCATTCCCAATAATAAACGCTTTGTACGGATTTTCTTTTCGGTGAGACCCAGAATTTTGGCAAGATATTTATCGGAAAATCCGTCTT
Source organism: Spirochaetales bacterium (assembly GCA_016928415.1). GTDB lineage: Bacteria > Spirochaetota > Spirochaetia > SZUA-6 > JAFGRV01 > JAFGKU01. The sequence continues at coordinate 6,268 of JAFGKU010000003.1, read as the reverse complement.
TCTTGGCCTGGACCAGCAGGTCATCGGGAATCATCCTGCCCTTATAAGCCAGTATCTTCTCCTCAAGCTCCACCAGTTCTTTCATCTGCCGGATAAACCACGGCTTGATATATGTGACGCGGAAAAGATCATCAACAGCGGCGCCTTTTCTCAAGGCCTCGTACATGAGGAACTGTCGTTCGCTTGTCGGATTTATAAGCAGCTGCATTAATTCGTCCAGGCTTTTGGAATAAAAATCCCTGGCAAATCCAAGGCCGTACCGGCCCTGTTCGAGCGAACGAATCGATTTTTGCAGGCCTTCCTTGTAATTCTTGCCTATACTCATGACTTCGCCCACGGCCCGCATCTGCGTACCGAGCTTATCTTCCACGCCCCTGAATTTTTCAAAAGCCCACCGGGCAAATTTCACGACCACATAATCTCCCGAAGGGGTATATTTTTCCAATGTCCCGTCGCGCCAGTACGGTATTTCATCCATCGTCAATCCGCCCGCCAGAAGCGAGGATACGTAAGCGATGGGGAAACCGGTGGCCTTTGAGGCAAGGGCGCTTGAACGGGATGTACGCGGATTGATTTCAATGGCAACAACCCGGCCCGTTTCCGGATTGTGCGCAAACTGGATGTTTGTGCCGCCGATAACCTCGATGGCTTCCACTATGGCGTAGGAATATTCCTGGAGTTTTTTCTGCAATTCCGGCGCGATGGTCAGCATGGGGGCCACGCAGTACGAATCGCCCGTATGGACACCCATGGCATCCACATTCTCAATGAAACAAACGGTGATCATCTGGTTTTTGGCATCACGCACAACTTCCAGTTCCAGTTCTTCCCATCCCAGAACGGATTCCTCGACCAGTACCTGGTGAATCAGGCTCGCCGCCAGGCCCCTTAACACGATGGTACGCAATTCTTCAATATTGTAAACCAGGCCGCCGCCCGTTCCGCCCATGGTGTACGCGGGCCTGATGACCACGGGATATCCCAGTTCTTCGGCCACTTTTTCCGCATCTTCCAGGGTATTCACAGCCTTGCTCTTCGGAATATCAATACCCAGTTTATTCATCGTCTGCTTGAACGCGGTTCTGTCCTCGCCTCTTTCAATGGCATCAACATTCACTCCGATAACCTTGACGCCGTATTTCTCAAGTATTCCCTTTTTATACAATTCCGAGGACAGATTCAGACCGGACTGGCCTCCCAAATTGGGCAACAAGGCATCCGGCCTTTCCTTTTCAATTATTTTTGCCAGTGTTTCCACATTCAACGGTTCTATATAAGTAATATCAGCCATTCCGGGGTCCGTCATAATTGTTGCCGGGTTGGAATTTACAAGTATGATCTTGTATCCCAGGGACCGCAATGCTTTGCAGGCCTGCGTGCCTGAATAATCGAATTCACAGGCCTGACCGATTACAATCGGTCCCGAACCTATGATCAGGACTTTGTTAACATCATTTCTTTTAGGCATAGTGCCTCCTTCCGCTTCAAGTGTGAATTAAAAAAAAGGCACCGCTAAAAACCACTAATTTTAATATTAAAGAGAATACTAAATTGATATACAGCCGTTAAAAAAAATCTGTAAACTGCAGGCTGATAGCAGTTTTTTAGGTCCTTACTCTTACTGACATTTATACACCATGCCTGTCAAATGTTCAAGCAGGATGAAGCGGGGTTTTACGGACATTGTGGTTGACAAACATATTGGATATGACTATATTGTCTTGAAGTTTAGTGTAAGAAGAACCTAACTTTTTGCATTTAAACTTGTTTCGGATTTATGCTGAAAGCATTTTCAGTATAATCAGGAATACTTAACCCCCAAGGACCCCGGGCTTCCAAGCCCGGGGTTATTTTTTTCACCGTAAAAATTCGTGATAAATTAATTTGACAACCATTAAAAAAAATACATAAAATAATTAGCAAGATTTTATGTAATACATAAAATATAAATGAGGATCTTATGGCAAAACAAACTCTTATGCATATTTTCTTAAGTCTTTTCTTGCTTTCCCTCTGTGCGTGTAACTTTTATCAATGTCAGGAAGGCATGGTGGAATCGAAATTCAAATCAGCCGGACTGGAATCAAAATACCTGGCAATAGAAAACACCGGCATCCATTATTGGAAGGGTGGCAAAGGTTTCCCGCTCCTTATGCTGCACGGATTCGGTGCCGATTCAAGGTTCCAATGGGCGGAGCAGGTCGAAACATTTTCCTCTTTATATACCCTTATTATTCCCGACCTCATCTATTTTGACGGCAGCACGTCTTCAAGCAATGACTTCTCTATTGATTTTCAGGCGGAAATGATGACAAGGCTCATGGATCATTTGAAAATAGACCGTTTTTTTCTTCTCGGCGTATCATACGGCGGGTTGGTAGGGATAACGCTTACGGATAAAATACCCGGCAGAATCGGTAAATTGATTATCTGCGACAGCCCCGTGAAATTTTATTCCGTTCAAGACAGTGAGGAAGCCTGGAAAGCTTTCGGTGTCAATTCGGCACAGGACCTCTTCGTTCCCAAAAGACCGGAAGACTTGCCGCGGCTTTTAGAACTGGCCTATTACCATCCGCCATGGACCCCTGATTTTGTGCTCCCTGACGTTTATGAAAATATGTTCAAAAACCAGCAGGAAGAAAAATCCCGCCTGCTCGACTACCTGAAGGATGAAAATGAATATTTCAGGCAGAAAGAGTACACGGTCAACTGCGATGTGCTGCTGATTTGGGGGAGGCACGATGCATTGATTCCCTTAAAAACAGCGGAGCAGTTGAAGAGTTATCTGGGTTCGAAAACTGAATTGGTTATTATTGAGGATACAGCCCATATGCCGGGCATGGAAAGACCGGAACAATTCAACAAGGTAGTCCTTGATTTTCTGCAGTGACAATAAAAGATAATTCTTTTCACACAATCCGCGAAAATTTATTTCTGGAAAGCGATTGATCATACATCCAGTCCAAGCCGGGGGGGGTCACATCCATTTCTTGCGTTTGAAAAAAAGCACCATGAACACGCCGATCGCGATCAGTATACCCCACAAAACGGGGTAAGCCCAGTCGAATCCCAGTTCTGGCATGACCTTGAAGTTCATGCCGTAAACACCGGTTATAAAGGTTAACGGGATGAATATCGTGCCGATGACGGTAAGGAATTTCATCACCTCATTCATTTTATGCGAGTGTGACGACAGGTACAGGTCGAACATATTGGCCGCCATTTCACGGAAGGACCGGATTGCCTCGAAAACCTGTATTACATGATCGCTCACATCGTTAAAATAGATAAAGTTGCTCTCGTCGATGATATCCGTTTTGAGGGACTTGATGTTATAAATGATGTCACGCAAAGGCCAGACAGGCCGCTGGATGAACAGTATTTCATTTTTTAATGTATAAATTGTATTCAGCGTTTCCTTCTTTGGATTAAGAATCAATTCATCCTCTATCGTTTCAATCTTTTCATTAAGTTTGTCGATCAGGACAAAATAATTATCCGTGATTATGTCAAGCAGGCAGTACATCAGGTAATCCATCCCCTTGTCCCGGACAATCCCCAGGTCGTTCTCCAGGCGGTTCCAGATCTGGGAGAAATGATCAATATTGGAATTCTGCACGCTGATTACATAGTTCTTACCGACAATCATGCTTATCTGCTCTTCCTGTACCGCCGCGCTTTCATCCACATAACAGCACGTTTTCGCCACGACGAAGAGGTATGACCTGTGGTTTTCAATTTTCGGACGCTGCTGAGGCGTCAGCATATCTTCCATCACAAGGGGATGAATATCGAAAAAAGCCCCTATCTTTTCAATGATACTGGCATTATTGATTCCCTCAATATGGATCCACGTATTGTTATACAACTCTACCGATTTTATGGCGGCATCTATGTCCGTGGTATGGCTTTTATTATGGATCGAACTGTCATAATTAACCACCGTAATTTTGAATTCGGTATGTTCATCCGTTTCCGGCTGCAACAACGTTCCCGGCGGCAGTCCCACTGGCTGATTTTTACTGAATTTAGACATATGCCTCCCCTTGCATCCTTTGTATAACCGCAACCACCGTTCAAGCTGATTCATGCAGCATCAATCTGCGATTTTACAAAGTTACATTTAAGGCACCCCTAAAAACCACCTTTTAGAGGCCCCCTTTAATTAATACTTCGTCAAAACTCAATGGGAATGTTAACCGCTTTTACAGAAATAAAATGGCTGCCCAAGATATCTCCCGGGCAGCCACTTAACGGAAATTTCTTTTAAACGTACCGTCAGGCTCCCAGGTCCACGTTCTGGAATCCGGCGGAGGTATCAAGAATCCATTCCAGGGTTCCCTTTTTTTGATAATGGAGGGACCCTGCCATGAAATACGCCCAGGTAGTCCAGACAGTCCCTGTTTTATCCACATCAATGGCATGGGCTTCAACACCACGGTTGAGAAAAAGGCCGTTTTCCGGGTTGTATTCATAGAGCCTGGGGCCGGTAACGAACTGGGCATGGGCGGAAATGTACACCCTGCCATCACCGCACCCTATATCAATGGCCGACAATTTTTCATTGTTGGTTTTATACCATACATTATCCCGGTTAAAATATACCTTGCCGGTTTTGGTTACAACCCAGGGATTCCCCTGGTCATCAACATCCACTTTTACAAGGAATTCTCCCGGAACCTGGTGTATCCAGGTAAACCATCCCGTGCTGCCGACAGAAATATACTTGAAAACGTAACCCCCGGCATTGACGGCATATGTCTGTCCGCCGTTCGTGGCCACATCCACCCCGTCATAAACACCATACACAGGCACCCATTTTGATAAATTGACTTTTTCAAAAATACGGCCCGATTCGTTTACATAGAAGCTGTTCCAATACCGGCCTGAATTCCTGTCCCATATGCCGCCGTCGATGGCCTTGACTGCTGAAAGCTCCAGGTGCCAGATACCATCGCTGCCCAGGAGGTACGCTTTACCATCCGCTTCCACCCGGTAAACCTGCGGAACGGTCGGGAATTCCGCCTTTGTATCACCGCTTTCGGAAGCATCTGCGCCAAAATCCATGACTTGCGAGCAATTAAACAGGCTCATGGCAATGAGCAGCATTAAAACCAAAAAACTCACTTTTTTCATCTAATCCTCCATAAATTAATAATTTTTACGTGAAAATAATATAATATAATTTCCCCGTTTCTGTCAATATTAAAGCAAAATGTATGCCATTTATTTAATTTATTGTAATATAAAGAGTTAATAAATAAAACATTTTTACGTGAAAGCAATAATATTTGCTGCAGGTTTTCTCTTTCATTATATTTCGTTATTAAAAAAGAATTTATGCGTATTGCAACTATAGTTGATAAAAGCAACTTTAGTTGCCGCAAATACTTAACCTTGTTATCCATCCCACAAAATTAGAGTTTTTTCGAATAGGATTAAATGCTCCCGGTCATAGGTCCTGATAGAATGAATTCGGGGTTAAGATGTGTTTCAAGCAGTCCCCCAATGAATCGGGTTTGCGGTTTATGGCGGTTCTGGCGCGACATTGACACTAACACCAACCAGACCACCAACCATTGTGCCGGCAGCAGCACCAGCCTCAATCGGACTGACGGACATCACGGACCTTACCAGGAGCATTTCGGCACGGTTCGCGGATTTCCCTCCCGGTAAGGATAACCAAAAGCTGTCCGACAATTCAGGCTACGCCAAATACCCGAGGTTATACTCAACCGCCCGGACAGTGTTCCAGGCAGACGCATCGTTATTTGTGCCATTACAACGGCACAAGATGCGCCTGAAGCAAAGGAGGTGATAAACGAAAAAATTACGCCAAAAGGGAACCTCTCTTTATAATGAGTAGCCCTTGCGGAATGTAACCGTTCAGTCATTTATGAACAGTTACCAGGAATAATAAAAAAAGGAGATGAACATGAAAAAAACGATAAAGTGGCGATTTCTTGTTTTGTGTGTCTGTATGATCTTCCTTGTCTCTGTCACTGCGGAGGCCAGGCGGACAACCTCTACCTCCACACCTACTCCGGCCGGTACAAATACTCCGACCAACACGGCTATTACGGCACCCACAAACACTCCCCCGGCAGCGGCCACATCCACACCTACACAGCCGCCTTCCAATGTAAACCTGGCCCTGAACAAACCGGCAACATCCTCATCCAATGAAAACACCGACCTGTCGCCGGACAAGGCGGTTGACGGCAGCACATCGACGCGCTGGGCCAGCGCCTTCAGCGATCCCCAGTGG
>JAFGKU010000073.1 GCA_016928415.1 Spirochaetales bacterium | reverse complement strand
GAAAACAACATTTTGTATTTTAACGGATTATATAGTATTTTAGCGCTTTGTTAAGAAAGTATTTTAAGGAGGAATTAAATGGCTAAAGAAAAATTTTCTCGTACGAAACCGCATATAAATGTTGGAACCATCGGGCACGTTGACCATGGCAAGACAACTTTGACAGCTGCTATTACCATGCTTTGTGCCAAAAAGTACGGTGATAAGTTGATGAAATATGAGGATATTGATAACGCACCTGAGGAGAAAGCAAGGGGCATCACTATCAATACCCGTCACGTTGAATACCAGACGGATAACAGGCATTACGCTCACGTGGACTGCCCGGGACACGCTGACTATATCAAGAACATGATAACCGGTGCGGCCCAGATGGACGGAGCGGTTCTTGTGGTTTCGGCTCCGGATTCCGTCATGCCCCAGACGCGGGAACATATCCTGCTCGCAAGGCAGGTTGGCGTTCCTTCTATTGTTGTATTCCTGAATAAAACGGATATGGTCGACGATCCTGAGCTTATTGACCTCGTTGAAGAGGAAGTCCGCGATGTACTGAACGAATATCAGTTTCCCGGAAAAGATATTCCCATTATCAAAGGTTCCGCCCTTGCCGCCATGGAAAATCCCGATGATCCTGAAAAAACAAAATGCGTAACCGAACTCCTTGAGGCCATGGACAGTTATTTCAAGGTTCCGGAAAGGGCAGTTGACAAGCCTTTCCTTATGCCGGTTGAAGATGTATTCTCCATTTCCGGCCGCGGTACCGTTGTAACGGGAAGAATCGAAAGAGGCATTGTCAAGGTCGGTGAGGAAGTCGAAATTGTCGGAATCAAGGAAACGAGAAAAACCGTTGTTACCGGTGTTGAAATGTTCAACAAACTTCTTGATGAAGGCCAGGCCGGCGATAATGTCGGTACTCTTCTTCGCGGCGTTGATAAAAAAGAAGTTGAAAGAGGCCAGGTTATCTGTAAGCCCGGCTCCATTACACCGCATAAAAAGATTAAAACCCAGGTTTACGTCCTGAACAAGGAAGAAGGCGGAAGGCATTCACCGTTTTTTACGGGATACAGGCCGCAGTTCTATTTCAGAACCACGGACGTTACGGGAACGGTAAAACTTCCTGAAGGAAAACAGATGATTATGCCTGGTGACAATACCGAGCTTGAGATCGAGCTTATTAATACGATCGCTATTGAAAAAGGATTGAGGTTCGCTATCCGTGAAGGCGGAAGAACCGTCGCGGCCGGTGCTGTAACCGAAATTCTGGAATAACGTGAAGTAAAATGATCGACGGCAAAAAGAATATTTGGAGGAACGATGAGTAAAGAGAGGATCCGTGTGAGACTGCGGGGATTTGACGTTGAATTGATAGATCAGAGCGCAAAAGCCATTGTGCAAACCGTCCTGAAGGCCGGTTCGAAAGTTGCGGGTCCTATTCCTTTGCCGACCAGGATCAATAAATTCACGGTATTGCGTTCTCCTCATGTCAATAAGAAGGCGAGAGAGCAGTTTGAAATGAGAACGCATAAAAGGTTGATAGATATTATTGAACCGACATCGGCGGTTATGGACGCATTGATGCGTCTTGAGCTTCCTGCTGGTGTGGATGTAGAAATCAAGCAGTGAGGATAAAATGTTAGCGTTAATTGGTAAAAAAATCGGGATGACTCAGGTTTTTGACGAAACCGGTCTGCGGGTTCCCGTTACAGTTGTACATGTTGATTCTAATTATATTGTATATAAAAGAACAAAGGAAAAACAGGGGTATGACGCCGTGGCGGTGGGAGGTATCCCGTTGAAGAAAAGTCGCATAACCAAGCCGTATGCCGGTCAGTTTACAAAAGAAATACCCCCCTTGAGGGTGCTTCTTGAAATCAAGGATTATGAAAAGGACTGTGAAGCAGGAGAAGTGCTGGACATAAGCCTTTTTGAGGATGTCAAATTTGTCGATGTACGCGGTGTTTCGAAAGGCAAGGGTTTTCAGGGTGTAATGAAAAGGCACGGTTTCCACGGCGGGAGAAAGACGCACGGTTCCAAATTGCACCGGGAACCCGGATCCACTGGTCAAAATTCCTCGCCTTCCCGAGTGTTTAAAGGCAAGAGAATGGCCGGCCATATGGGGCATGAGAAATGCACCGTTCAAAATCTGAAGCTTGTCGGGATAGACAAGGAAAAGAAGGTTATGCTCATAAAAGGCGCGGTACCAGGCGTTAGAGACGGTCTGTTGATAATTACCAAAGCCAAGAAAAAGAAATAAGTGAAGATGAGGCAAGACAATGATATTGAAAGTTTATTCTTTGGACGGGAAAGAACTCAGGGATAAAGAAGTCTCGGACGCTTTGTTTAACAGCAAAATAAGTACCGGATCAATATATTATGCCATTAAAAACGAATTGGCGAACAAAAGAATCGGAACGGCGAGTACGAAGACGAGAAGTGAAGTATCCGGAACCCATCAGAAAATATACAGGCAGAAGGGCACGGGCCGCGCCAGGGCGGGAACAAAACGTTCGCCGACCCGTGTAAAGGGCGGTATTGCTTTTGGTCCCAAGCCAAGGGACTACAGCTATAAAATTCCAAAGAAGATTAAAAGGCTAGCTTTGGTATCCGCTTTGAGTATGAAAGCCGCTGACAATAAAATCCGCGTTGTAGAGGATTTTACCTTTGAAAGCGGTAAGACAAAGGATCTTTCCATGATTTTAAAGAATCACATCCCGGGAAACAGGTCGGTGTTTATTGTTTCCGAAGATGCCGCCATGCTGCGGCGTGCCGGCGGGAACATACCCTGGCTTAACCTGTTGTCGTTTTCAAGATTGAATGTCCATGAGATTTTCTACGGCCAGGCCATATTGATCCAGGAATCGACGTTGAACAAGCTGCAGGATCATTACAAGGTATAAAGGAAGATATGCTATGAAAGCCAACAATAAAATTATAATCGAACCGGTTATAACGGAAAAATCGAATCTCATGCGGGAAAAGAACAAGTTCACCTTTAAGGTTGATTTCAGGGCAAATAAACTTGAAATATTAAAAGCCATTTCCAATCTGTTTGACGTCCATCCAATTGCGTGTCGGATCATCAATGTCAAATCAAAACCGAAGAGGGTCAGGTACAAGGAAGGTTTTACCTCCAAGTGGAAAAAGGCGATCATCACGTTACCTGAAAACGAGAAAATCGAAATTTTTGAAGGAGTGTAAGGGGTAATACAGATGGGTTTGAAAAAATATAAACCGGCAACAGCCACATTAAGACATACAACCGCTATTGATCATTCAGATCTTACCGGCAACAGCCCTGAAAAAAAGCTGGTCAAGGGCCTGTCAAAAACCGGCGGCCGATCCAGCAGCGGTAGAATAAGCGTCAGGCGAAAGGGCGGCGGTCATAAAAGGAAATACAGGATTATCGATTTCAAGAGGGATAAACATAATATTCCCGGTAAGGTTACCAGTGTGGAATATGACCCGAACAGAAGCGCCAACATAGCGCTGATCAATTATGTTGACGGAGATAAAAGATATATTCTGGCCCCAAAGGGTTTGAAGGTAGGATCAACGATATTGAGCGGTCATACCAATGTACCGCTGGAAACGGGAAATGCCATGCCTTTATCACAAATCCCGCTGGGAATTACGGTACACAACGTCGAATTGAAGCTGGGCAAGGGAGCGCAGCTCGTTCGTTCGGCAGGTGTAGGCGCCCTTATCATGGCCAAGGAAGGTGATTACATCACACTTAAGCTCCCGTCAGGTGAGATGAGAATGATTTTTCACAAGTGTTTTGCAACCATCGGTTCTTTGGGTAATGAGGACCACATGAATGTTTCACTCGGTAAAGCGGGAAGGTCCCGCTGGCTGGGTAAAAGACCCAAGGTAAGGGGTGTCGCCATGAACCCGATCGATCATCCGCATGGCGGAGGCGAAGGTAAATCCTCAGGAGGAAGACATCCGGTTTCTCCTTGGGGTATGCCGACAAAAGGGTACAAGACAAGGTATAAAAAGAAATATTCGAATAAATTTATCGTAAAGAAAAGAAAATAGGAGAGTTTAGCGGTGTCCAGATCGATAAAAAAAGGGCCTTTTATTGCCAAGCATCTTTATAAGAAGGTTTTGGAGAAAAACAAAACGAATGACAAAAAAATTATAAAAACATATTCCAGGTGTTCTACGGTTATTCCTGAGATGGTTGGTATGACTATTTCTGTGTATAACGGAAAGACCTGGATACCCGTATATGTCACTGAAAATCTCGTTGGACACAAGCTGGGTGAATTCTCGCCGACGAGGATGTTCAGGGGGCATTCAGGCTCTGATAAAAAGGCAAAAGCGGAATAGGTGATGATATGAAAGACAATGCAAAAAAAGGATATTCGGCACATGCGAAATTTTTGCGGATATCCCCTAACAAGGTTAAATACATAGCCGACCATTTACGGAAGAAGCTTTATCCGGAGGCCATGGCTGTTTTGGAAAATCTTCCCCATAGGGGAGCAATGTATCTTAAAAAAGTCATTCAGTCGGCTGTTTCCAATGTCCTTTATCATAATAACAAGGTTGATGAAAACATGTTATATATCAGTGAATTACAGGTAAATGAAGGACCGAGGATGAAGCGGTTGTGGCACCGAAGCAGGGGCCGGGCTGACAGGCTTTTAAAAAGATTCTGCCATATATCCGTTGTCATCGATGAAATCGGGAACCAAGGAGAGTAATGTGGGACAAAAAGTAAATCCTTTTAGCATCAGATTGGGCATAAATAAGACCTGGAAATCGAAGTGGTATGTTGATCCGAAGGAATTCGCCAATACGCTGCATGAAGACCTTCAGATCAGGAAAATCCTGGAAGACTGTCCCGAAACAAAAGGGGCGGATGTTGCCGATATCGAGATTATCAGGCATCCTCAAAAGATAACCATAATTCTTCATACCGGCAGGCCCGGTGTTATTATAGGCGTAAAGGGAGCTAACATCGAGAAGCTGGGTGCCCGTATAAAAACGGTTGCCAAAAAGAAAATCGGTATAAAGATCAAGGAAATAAAGCGTCCCGAAGCCAATGCCCAGCTTATTGCCATGAACGTGGCCAAGCAATTGAAGTCACGGGCTTCCTTTCGCCGTACGATGAAGTCGGCGGCATCCGCCGCCATGAAAACGGGCGTTCAGGGAATAAAGATCAAGGTGGCCGGTCGTCTGGCAGGCGCCGAAATGGCAAGGGTTTATGAATACAAAGAAGGCAGAATTCCCCTTCATACATTCCGTGCTGATATTGATTACGGCTTTACCGAAGCCCTGACCACGTTCGGTACAATCGGTGTGAAAGTATGGATTTGTAATGGAGAGATTTACGGAAAAGACAACAAAGAAGACGCCGGTATTCTGTTAAAGAAGCAGAAAGAAAGAGATCAAACAACGACAAGGAGCGGGAAATAGATGTTAAGTCCAAAACGAACCAAATTCAGAAAACGGATGAGAGGCGTTATAAGGGGTAAAGCTACCCGTTGTAACAAGATCTCATTCGGCGACTACGCGCTTGTGTCCCTTGAACCGAAATGGATTACCAATCGTCAAATTGAAGCCGCCCGTGTTGCCCTTACCCGTCATATCAAGCGCGGTGGTAAGGTATGGATAAGAATTTTCCCGGATATGCCTTATACTAAAAAACCCGCTGAAACGAGAATGGGAAAAGGAAAAGGCAGTCCCGAATACTGGGTCGCTGTAGTCAAACCGGGAACAATCATGTTTGAACTGGGCGGCATTGACAAGAAACTGGCCATTGAGGCATTGAAACTGGCGCACAGCAAGCTTCCCATAAGAACAAAGATAGTGATGCGCAGGGAATTGGAGTAAACCATGAAAAATTCATTTAACGATTTAACATTCAAGGAATTACAAGCCAAGCATAACGAGCTTATAAAGAAGTACAGGGACATACGTTTTGGCATGAAGATCAGGCATGTCGATAATCCCCTTGAAAAAAGGACGGTCAGGCGCAAATTGGCCAGGGTGATTACTTTGTTGCATGAATTCAGGCTTGGAATCCGGAAAGACAAGGCGTAATTATATGAAGGAGAATACCGTGGATACGACCGAGAAAAAGAAATCGAACAAGAGGATGTTTACGGGAAGAGTTGTAAGCAATAAGATGCAAAAAACGATTGTTGTTGAAGTAACCAACAGGAAACTGCACAGGTTGTACAAGAAATACGTTACCACCACCAAGAAACTGAAAGCCCATGATGAGAATAACGATTCCAAAATAGGTGACGTTGTGAGAATAATTGAATCGAGGCCGTTGAGCAAGACAAAGTCGTGGAAACTTGTTGAAATTATCGAGAGAGCCAAATAAGAAAGAGATCGGGAGTATTATAATGATTCAGCAAATGTCATTTTTAAATGTTGCGGATAACAGCGGCGCCAAGGTCGTTTCCTGTATAAAAGTGCTTGGCGGGTCAAAGCGAAGGTATGCGCGGGTGGGCGATGTGATTGTCGTTACCGTAAAAGAAGCCATCCCTAACGGACCCATCAAAAAAGGTTCCATTGAAAAGGCCGTCATAGTCCGCACAAAAAAGGAACATAAAAGGCCGGATGGTTCGTTTATTCGGTTCGACGATAATGCCTGCGTGTTGATAGACGCCAATAAGAATCCCAAGGGGAAAAGAATTTTCGGGCCCGTGGCAAGGGAATTGCGTGAAAAGGATTATATGAAAATCGTTTCTCTCGCGCCTGAGGTTTTGTAGGAGGCAAGTGTGAAAAAGACAAAAGTTAAAGTCAATAAAAACGAAATTAAATTCAAGCTAAAGAAAAACGATAACGTGAAGATCATGACGGGCAAGGCAAACACCGGTACCGGAAGAATCATTCGTATAGATGTTGTTAACCAAAAAGTATATGTCGAAGGTCAGAACCTGGTAAAAAAAGCCATAAAACAGAAGAAACAGAACCAGAAGGCCGGGATTTCCGAGATTGAAGCCGCAATTCATATTTCGAACGTCAGGATAATATGCAAAAAATGCGGGCCGACCCGGATAGGTACCAAGATTGGTGCAGACGGAAAGAAAACGAGAATTTGTAAAAAATGTGGAGATGAATTCTGATGAAAGAGAAAAAATATACGCCACGGCTGCAAAAATTATTCAGGGATCAAATTTCAAAACAATTAATGGATGAATATAAATATACCAGCATCATGGAAGTGCCGAAGCTGATGAAAATTGTCGTTAGTATGGGTATGGGGGAAGCCATACAGAACAAGAAGCTTCTTGAAAACGCCGTTAAGGAATTGACCCAGATAACGGGACAAAAAGCCGTCAAGACAAAGGCGAGGAAATCGATTTCCCAGTTTAAAATAAGGGAAGGCATGGAAATAGGAGCGACGGTAACCCTTCGCGGAAATATGATGTACGATTTCCTGGAAAGACTTGTCTCCATAGCCATCCCGCGGTTGAAGGACTTCAGGGGTATCAATCCCAACTCGTTTGACGGACACGGCAATTATTCCATAGGACTGACGGAACAGATTATCTTCCCTGAGATTGAATATGATAAAATAGAAAGAATCAGCGGATTGAACATTGCTATTGTAACAACCGCAAGAAGTGATAAAGAGGCAAAAACCTTGTTGGAAAAATTAGGAATGCCTTTCAGGAAAAATTAAATATTACGGAAGGAAGGTTTAGATGGCCCGAAAAGCGATGATACTAAAATCTTTGAAAAAACCGAAATTCAAGACTCGAAAGGTTAATCGTTGCCGAATTTGCGGTAGAAACCGGGGTTATATGAGAAAATTCCAGACGTGTAGAATTTGTTTTAGGAAGCTTGCCAGTGAAGGTAAAATTCCTGGTGTAACCAAATCCAGCTGGTAAAAAAGGAGAAATAGAATGAGCTTGACAGATCCTATTGCGGATATGTTGACAAAAATCAGAAACGCCAATATGGCCAAATTCGAAAAAGTTGACATTCTGACGTCAAAATTAAAACTCGAAATCATAAAGATTCTTAAAAATGAAGGTTTTATAAAAACCTTTAAAAAAATTAACCAGGAAGGTAAAAATTTTATAAGAATCTTTTTAAAATATGATGAAGGTGAAAAACCCATCATTCATGGTTTGTCCAAGGTATCAACACCCGGCAGAAGAGTTTACTCCAGTTATAAGAAAATACCCCGTGTGTTTAACGGTTATGGATCGGTTATTTTAAGTACATCGGAAGGTGTCATCACCGGCAAGAAAGCCACTGAGAAGAAGGTTGGCGGTGAAATATTATGCACGGTCTGGTAATGAAGGATTGAGGTGAAAAATGTCTAGGATAGGAAAAAAACCGGTCATAGTACCCAAGAATGTCAAAGTTGAGATAAAGGATAACTTTATCAATGTGGAAGGTCCTAAAGGCAAACTGAAACAGGGCTTGAAACCTAAAATCAGTTTTATCAAGGAAGAAGGGCAGATCATTGTCCAGAGGGCTGATGAAAATAAAGAAACCATTGCCATGCACGGTCTTTACAGGAATCTTTTAAACAATATGGTGCTTGGTGTAACAGATGGTTTTTCCAAGGTTCTTACGATTATCGGTGTAGGTTACAAGGCGGAAGTAAAGGGGAAGGAACTCCTTTTAAATATTGGTTATGCCAATCAAATTAAATATAAAATACCCGACGGTATATCGATCACCGTCGAAGCCAATACAAAGATAACCGTTTCCGGGGCTGATAAGCAGAGTCTTGGACAGGTCTGCGCCAATATCAGGGCTTTTAGACCGCCGGAACCGTATAAGGGTAAAGGCATCAGATATGAAAATGAAGTTGTTAAAAAGAAGGTTGGAAAAACCGGAGCAAAATAGGGTAGGATTATGAACGAATTTAGAAAAAAAATAGTAAGACGAATTAGAAGAAAAATGCGGGTCAGGAAAAAGATTAAAGGAACCCTGGACAGGCCTCGAATGACGATATTCAAAAGCAACCGTTTTTTCTATGTGCAGGTAATAGATGATACGAAACATGCTACATTGGTATCTGGTTCCAACAAGGAAAAAGACCTGGCTAAAATCAAGACGAAGGTGAGTGATATACCCAAGCTGGGAGATGTCATAGGAACGCGGCTGAAAGAAAAAAAAATAACCCGAATAATTTTCGACAGGAACGGATACAAATATCACGGCATCGTGAAAGCGTTTGCCGACAGTGTTAGAAAATCCGGGATAGAATTTTAGGGGGAGCAACGTGGAAGAACTAAAAAAAGAATTTTCGGAAAAACTGGTTAAACTGAATCGTGTTGCCAAAGTAGTTAAAGGCGGTAGAAGGTTCTCTTTTTCCGCATTGGTTGTCGTTGGAGACCAAAACGGAAAAGTAGGTTATGGCTTCGGCAAGGCCAACGATGTTTCAGAGGCTATCAAAAAGGGTGTTACCAAGGCGTCAAACAACATGATCACCGTACCCATAGTGAGAAATACCATTCCCCATACGGTCATTGGCAGGTATAAGAGTGCTGAAGTCGTTTTAAAGCCCGCATCGCCAGGTACCGGCATCATAGCCGGCGGCCCTGTTCGTGCCGTCATGGAGATAGTCGGTATCAAGGAAATTTTAAGCAAATCAATCGGTTCAAAAAAGGCCGTTAATCTTCTGAAGGCTGTTTTTAACGGATTGGAAAATCTCATGGTTGCAAAGAAAATTGCAGCCGGCAGGGGAAAAACTGTCAAGGACATGTGGGGTTAACATGAAAGCGAAGAAGATAAAAATAAGGTTAAAGCGAAGTACAATCGGAAGCCTCCCCTTTCAGAGAAAGACGGTTAAAGCCCTGGGCTTGAATAAAGTCAATTCGGAAGTGATTCACAATACGACGCCGTCCATTCTTGGAATGGTGAATGCAGTATCACACATGATAGAGGTTGAGGAGATTAAGTAATGAGTCAAAATAGTCTTAAAAAACCCGCAGGTGCAACAAAACAGAAGAAAATGGTTGGCCGCGGCAATGGCAGCGGTCATGGAGTATATAGTTGCCGGGGTATTAAGGGCCAGAAATCGCGAAAGAGCGGCAATGTAAGACCCGGTTTTGAGGGCGGGCAGATGCCTCTTTACAGAAGGCTGGCCAGGAGGGGTTTTTCAAATGCCGTTTTTAAAGTCGTTTATGATATCGTAAATATTGCGGACATAGAGAAGAAATTCAAGGCAGGTGATAAAATTACCAAAGCCGATCTTGTGAAGCACGGTCTTATTAAAAAAACAAATTCCAGGGTTAAGCTGCTCGGGAACGGTGAATTGACCAAGAAGGTTTCGATCGAGGTCGATAAAGCCTCGGCAAAAGCCTTTGAAGCGTTTAAAAAAGCCGGCGGTGAAATTATCGAGATAAAGAAGAATAAGAAGGTGGAAAAGAATGGCTAATCCGATTATTGATATCTTCAAGGTTAAGGAACTCAGAAAAAGAATCATTTTTACTCTCATTTGTCTATTGGTTTTTAGATTGGGTGCCTATCTGCCGTTACCTGGTATTGATAGAAATACAATTGTAAATTATCTCACTCAAAGTTCTCAGGGCTTCGGCGGTATTTTTAACTTTTTGGATCTCATAGTCGGCGGTGCTTTCAATAATGTATCCATTTTCATGCTTGGAATAATGCCCTATATTACAACCAGCATCATCATTAACCTGTTGACGATCATTTTTCCGAAATTAAAAAAGATGTACGAGGAAGAAGGGGGAAAGAAGAAGATGCAGCGTTACACGCGTTATCTTACTGTCCCCGTCACAATGATCCAGGCTTTCACAACCGTTCAAATGCTTTTGGGCCAGATTCCTCAGGCAATCAGGATTTCAAATGTGTCGTTTATCATAATAGGGATGATTACCGTAACAACGGGAACATGTTTTTTAATGTGGCTGGGTGAACAAATTACTCAGCGGGGAATAGGTAACGGCATTTCCCTGCTTATATTCGCGGGTATCGTGGCAAGGATACCCAGTGCCATTATTACCCTTGTACAGACCATCCGTGACCCCAATTCACAGTTCAACCCCGTTTTCCTCATCATCACGATGTGTCTTTTCGTCGTCATCGTCGCCCTGGTAATTTACGAACAGCAGGGGCAGCGTAAGATACCTGTTTATTATGCCAAAAGAGTTATCGGCAGAAAGGTATACGGTTCTCAGAATCATTACCTTCCTTTCAAGATAAACCCGTCCGGTGTTATTCCCGTTATTTTTGCATCGGCCATTTTAACTTTCCCCATCCAGATCATGCAGGGCCTTAACATTCCCTGGCTTGCGGGATTGGCCAATCAGTTGACATGGGACGGACCTGTTTACAATGTCCTTTACGGATTATTCATTATTGGTTTTTCGTATTTTTATACCCAGGTGACATTGAATCCGCAGGATATATCCAAGAATATCCGGGAGAACGGCGGTTCCATTCCAGGTATCCGTTCCGAGAAAATGGAAGAATATTTGTCTAAAATCCTGAACAGGATAATATTGCCCGGTTCCCTTTTTCTCGCATTCATCGCCATTATACCGAACATCATTTCCGTTGTTTTCCACTTTCCGCGTTCTGTGGCTGCGTTGATGGGAGGCACGTCATTATTGATTTTGGTGGGTGTTGACCTGGATACGATGTCCCAGATAGAGGGATATCTAAGAATGCATCACCATGAAGGTATACTTAAAAAAGGAAAGATTAAGGGCAGAAACCTATAAGTTTTTTAAAGAAGGAATTATGAAATGAAAGTAAGAGTATCAGTAAGACCGATTTGTGAAAAATGCAAGATTATCCGACGAAAAGGCGTTTTGCGTATTATTTGTCAGAATCCGAAACACAAACAAAGGCAAAGATAATTTAGGAGGAATGTTCAAATGGCGCGTATTGCAGGTATAGATCTACCGAATAAACATCTCGATATAGCTCTTACATATATTTATGGATTGGGACGGGCGTCCGCCATAGAAATATGTGAGAAAACGGGAGTAAGCACCGAAAAAAGGATTAATGATTTAACGGCTGAGGAGATAAACCTCTTAAGAAAAGTCATAGAAAATGAATATAAGGTGGAAGGCCGTTTAAGAACGGAAGTTTCGTTGAATATAAAGCGTTTGATGGATATAGGAAGCTATCGGGGACTCAGGCACAGAAGAGGATTGCCCGTGCGGGGTCAAAGAACGCGGACCAATGCCAGGACTCGTAAAGGTAAGAAAAAGACCGTAGCCGGAAAGAGAAAGAAGTAATCGAAGGACTTAAGGAGGCTTAATTCAGTGGCAAAAAAAACCAAGAAAGACAAGAAAAAAAATATCCCGTACGGGAGTGTCTATATACAGGCGACATTCAACAATGTCATAGTGACGATCACGGACCAGATGGGTAATACCATAGCATGGGCTTCAGCGGGCGGCCTGGGTTTCAAAGGGGCAAAGAAATCGACACCTTTTGCCGCACAGACCACGGCGGAAAATGCCGGTACCAAGGCGATGGAATGCGGTGTGCGTGAAGTCAATATTTTCGTAAAGGGACCCGGAGTGGGACGCGAATCTGCCATAAGGGCCATTGGCGCCCTGGGTTTAAAAGTCAAGTCCATTAAAGACATGACTCCTATTCCTCATAATGGCTGCCGGCCCCAGAAAAGCAGAAGAGTATAAAGGAGAGAGAAGATAATATGGGTAGATATTTAGGACCAAAATGCCGGTTGTGCAGAACAGAAAAGGTACAGTTATTCCTGAAGGGAGAAAGATGTAAATCCTCCAAGTGCCCCATTACGAAGAAGAAGGGACCCCCGGGTAAAGGATTGCGTTACAGAATGAGAAAACTCTCTGATTATGGTATTCAGCTGCGTGAAAAACAAAAACTCAAAAGAATATATAGACTTTTAGAACAGCAATTTATAAATTATTTTTATAAAGCCGTTAACTTAAAAGGGGTTACCGGTGAAAATTTGATACGGATGCTCGAAAGAAGACTCGATAATATAATATACAGGATGAGGTTCTCCAGTTCCAGAGACCAGGCCCGGCAGCTGATCCGTCACGGTCACGTGAAGGTAAACGGAAAAAAAGTGGATATACCTTCCTTTTCCGTTAAAGTGGACGATAAGATCGAGGTCAAGGAAAAAAGTAAAATGACTTTGGTTGTCAAGGAAAGCTTAAAGGAATATTCCCGGTCCGGTGTTGTACCCTGGTTAGAGGTTGATCCAGACAATGTTGTTGGAATTGTGAAAGGAATCCCGAATCGTAATGACATTACTGACCTTGCTGATATTAAGGAACAACTAATCGTAGAATTATATTCAAAATAAGGAGCAGGAATGGCGCGAAAAAATTTATTAAAAGGATTTAAACGGCCTAAAGGAATAATTTTTGATCAAACAGAGGATAAACCGTTTTATGGTAAATTTACGGCATATCCTTTCGAAAGAGGATACGGTGTTACCATCGGTAATACGTTAAGAAGAATTCTGGTTTCCTCCATACAAGGTTATTCCATCACTGCCATACGCATTACTTATTATGATGAAGAACAGGTGCCGCATGTCATCTCGAGCGAATATGAATCCATACCGGAAGTGGTTGAAGATACGCCTGAGTTAATCAATAACCTGAAACAGGTCCAACTCCGTCTTTCCGATGATCTGGATACGGAGACTATTAACGTGGTTTTAAAGGGCCCGACTGAATTCCTGGCAAAGGAACTTGAAATCGGCGGTAATGTACAGGTAATCAATAAAGACTTTCATATCGCCACTTTGGAAGATAAGGCGAATATAGAAATTGAAATTCAAATTGATTTGGGAAGAGGTTATGTTTCATCTGAAAGGAATGAAAAGTACATTGAAGTATTGGGTACTATCCCGGTGGATGCCATCTTTTCACCTATCAAAAAGGTTAAATACAGTGTGGAAAACGCACGTGTAGGCCAGAGAACCGATTATGACAAGCTGATTTTGGAAGTTTGGACAAACGGCAGCATTACTCCCGCCGATGCCATCGCTGAAGCTTCAAAAATAGCAAAGGAGCATTTTACCATATTCATCAATTTTGATGAGGATGATGTTCTGCGTGATGATGATAAAGACGACGCTGAGGAGAAAATACGGAAATTTCTCGACACTCCAGTCGAGGAACTGGAACTCTCTGTCAGATCGAGTAACTGCCTGAAAAATGCGAATATAAGAACTATCGGTGACCTTACCCGTAAAACGGAGGATGAGATAGTAAAAACGAGGAATTTCGGCAAAAAATCGTTGCAGGAAATAAAAGAGAAATTGAAAGAATGGAATTTAACATTGGGAATGACGGATTACAGCACACTGACCCAATTTTCCAAATTTGATATTGAGAAGGGAAAAACCAATGAATCATAGGATGGGTTTTAAAAGGCTGGGAAGAAAAGCCAGCCATAGAAAATCACTTTATAGAAACATGATTTCATCACTCATTAAGCACGAAAGAATCAGGACGACTATAACCAAAGCCAAGGAAGTAAGAAGAAAGGCGGAAAAAATAATTACACGCGCCAAAACCGATTCTGTCAATAACAGGCGGATTGTCAGCAAGGATATACAGGACAAGGCAATTCTTGCCAAGCTTTTTGTTGAGATAGGGCCTCGCTATGCTGAAAGGCCCGGCGGATATACACGAATTCTGAAACTGGGCAAGAGAAAATCCGATTCAACGGAAATGGCCTTTTTAGAGCTTGTTGACCGGAAAATTGTTGTAAAGGAAAAAAAGAAGAAAAAAGAAAAATCGACTGGCGCTTAAAAGTGATATAGGCACATCTAAAAACCACCTTTTAAGCAACATTCCGAATAACAGTGATTAAAATATTGGGGTTTTTAGATGGTGCCCAGAATGAACCGATAGCTTAAAGAGATCCCTATATTTGTTTTTTTAAGGCAGTATATTTTTGAATATTCGGAAAATGCCTAAAATTCTCTTTTTTTTAAACATTTTTTGCCTGATAATTTTAATACTTATTCAGAAAAATCCCTGGTTTCAGCTTATTAATTTTATTGTATTTGTCGGATTGAATATCATGGTCAAGAACAGGTTTCATCCGGTACGGGAAATTCTCATTTTTTTAACCATTGTTATTCTGAGTATCTTCAGCCCGCAGGGATATGCTTATTTCAGCATTCTTGGTTTTCCCGTAACGGATGAAGCGCTGCTAAACGGTGTGGGAAGAGGATTGATTTTTTTAAATTTAATACTTTTTTCCAGGTATGTGGTGTGTTTCCCCATTAAAATTCCCGGAGAAACAGGAAAAATCATTGCATTTACTCTTTTTGTATTTAACAGGATTATGGATCAAAAGAAAGAAAAAGCCGGGAATTGGGTGCAATTTCTCGACAATTTATTTATACAATACACATTCAAAGTTGATTATTCTTCGATGCCTGTCGATAAGACACAAACAACAATTCCTGTCGCTCTTTTCCTGGTTTTCTGGGCCAGTGTCAACTTTTTTTTAATTTTTATACATGTATAATTAGGTTTTTAGGTCGATAATGATAAGGAGAAAATCCCCTGAATTCGTGAATACGGGAATCCATTGAGGGATTTGCTGATGTAAGTGAAATTGTATATAATAAGATAAGGAGATGTTCTTCCCGATGAGGCAAAGCTTAAAAATTTCTTTAAGCTTATTAATATCCACTTTGATTTTTACATTATTCTATCTCTTTGCCATATCAGGATTATTCGAGTATATTGAATCTAATTTTTATAATCCACGTATACAGGAATTACTTAAAAAAAAGGTACACCTCATCCGAGAAGAGGTAGATAAATTCCATGATCTGAATTTACAAAGATTCGAAGCCATCATATCCAATTCCTATATATATACCGCTTATCTTTCTGACCAGACAGCGTTTGCCAATGATATAAACCAGAGAATTGAAAAGTTTAAAAACCTGAAAATCAATTATCCTGATTTCTTATTTGTCCGGTTATTGGACCCTACCGGTAAAAAAATACATTTCAGCACGCTGCAATCCGATATAATGCTCACTACAAAACAAAGGCAGGTATTCAAAAATCTTGACCAGGTTGATAAAGCTTTTAATGGTAATGACATTTCGTGTAAAAAGGGCCAGGAGCCTTTTGTCACTCTTGACGATGAAAATGACCGTTTTATCTATTCCCTGCCCATCATTGACAATACGAATGTATATAAGGGAACCGCCTGTTTTTATTACAATACCCAGGGCCTGGCCAATAATATTTATTCCATCCAGGACCTCAATATAAACAGTGAATTGGAAATAGTGTCCGTAAATGGGATCATTGTCAATCAAACCCGTGCCAAATTAAAAGATGACGTGAAACAGGAAATTATCAAAGCATGGGGAATACCGGAATCCAATCAAGATGAAGCCAGTTTCGACAGTCTTTACTTTACCGTTGAGAACAAATATAAACTGGCCCTGTTCTCATTGCTGTCTGAAAAATCGGGAGAAATAGGGCTTCTTGTTTTAAGCAATCAGCTGGAGATAAATGATTCATTCAAAATAATTCTTTCCATACTCATGTTTTTAACCTTGTACCTCCTGTTGTACCTTATCCTTAATATAAAACAGGATCCCATGCTTATTGTCTCGAACAGGATAAAGCATTTTCAGATGAATTTTTTAAAAGAATTCATAGAGGCAAAGGACGAAATTAACTGGAGTAAATGGCAGCATGACCTTACGGCCCGTGGACCGGAGATAAAGAAAAAGATCAAGAAAGGCATTGGCAAGACAAATATACGCAAGGAAAAAGCCATCGATGATATGATCAACAAAAGCTGGGATGAGATATTGACCGTGTTTATGAAAAATGCCGGGAAAGCTCCCTCGGGGATGGCCAGCCTGTCCAGGATAGAACAGATTATCAAACAGGCCCTGAAAAGCTATAAATTTGTAAATAATGCCAACAAAGATTTTGAACCGGTCGAAGAATTGGATGAGGTCGAAGAAATCGAAGAGACAGGGGGAGCACCTCACGGTATTACAGAAGAAGTGGAAGATCTCGAGGAAGTTGAAGAGATTATAGAAGAAGTATCTCCCGACAGCGAAGGGGCGGTGGAAGATCTTGAAGAAGTCGAGGAGGTTGTAGAAGAAATTGAGGAGATTGAGTCAGCCGATGAGGTTGAAACCGCCGAAGAGATCGAAGAATTGAGTGCTGAGGAACCTTCAGGGGCGGCGGAAATCGAAGAAGCGGAAGAGTTCCTGGAAGAAGTTGAGGAGGTGGAAGAAACCGCCGGTATCTCGCGGGAGAGACCGGTCAACAGGGCCGAAGTTGCCGGTGATGACGGAATTCTTGAATTAATACCGGTTGAGGATATTATCCCGCTTAAAGTGGAAAAACTTGAAGTGCTGGAAGAGCTGGTAAAAGTAGAGGATAAAGATAGCCCTTTGCCCAGTGATTATGAAATATATAAAAGGCTGAATGAAAAGAAAAAAAGAAAATTACGGAACAGGAAAACAACTGAGAGCAAGGGAGTAGAAGTTGATGTTATTGAGCCGGATGATTTAGAAGAACTTGACGGAGTGGAGGATGAGGAAAAATACAGTTACCTGGACATTCCCGTAGAAACGGAAGAAAAAGAATTTTCAATATTTTTGGAAAAAAAGAGATTTTTACTTTTTTCCTACAGGGATTTTTTAAATATCAGTGGTAATGGGGATGAATCCTTAAAAGATAATATTATTGTTGAAGAAAACGGACTCTATAAAGTGAATGAGGGCCTTTATTCCGGTGAAGACAAGACCGCTGGCAGCAAGCTTGAAAAAATGATAAATGATCAGCCGGAAGACCAACAGGAGGATATGTCTTTAAACAAGTTTTTTACGGCGAATGGGTTTAATTATGACAAGTATATTAAGCTGTTTGGAGAATCTGATAATACGGTTGTTCAGTTAAAATCGCTTGTTGCAATTTCACAGAAAATAAAAGCCGCCAGTGTTGCCCTGCTTTGTAAAAACGACCGGCGATACAGTCTTGAGTTTTCGATCGGGATGAATGATAATGTATCCACTCTATTCAGGTTTAATTACGATTCTGTATATGTCAGGAAGGTTTTTGAGCCGCGGAAGTTCCTGATAATGAATATTCCCCTTGAATTTATTACCTGGTTCAAACACAGAATACCCGCAGATGATGTCAAATTCATTAAATGTTCGATGTTTATACCCGTTATCTTTCAAGGCAAGCTGGGTACCCTTTTCTTTGGATTTCCCAAGGAAATTCAGCTCACTTTGGAGGAAATCGGGAAAAACCTTATCTAAGAAATTTTCTTGATACTTTATTTCCTATATATATAAGGAATTATAGAATTTCAATTCCGGTATGAAAAAAAGAATATTCACCTGGTATAGGCATTTTATAATGTAAAATCGGTGAGCGCCCACTTTGTCATGATTTTACGCATTTAAAACAGCTCCTGTTTTAAATGGGCGATTTTAGTCTTGACAGGTTGTATAGAAAAGGATATATACTAAAGATTGTAGAAATATTTAGAAAGGCGGATTAAGAGATGGAGATAGTATTGTACATCATCTTTTTTCTCGCCGGTTCATTTCTAGGTTGGATATTCAGATGGCTATTTGCCAGATTTCAACTTTCATCTTCTGAGCAGAGAGCTAAGAGGATTATACAGGAGGCTTTAAAGGAAGCAGAAGCCAAAAAAAGAGAAATCCTTATTGAAACCAAGGATCAGCTGTTGAATGAAAAGAATCAGCTGGAAAGGGAAATAAGGGAACGAAGAGGTGAATTGCAGCGTCTTGAAAGACGTTTAATTCATAAAGAAGAAAACTTGGAAAGAAAAATGGCTTCTGTGGAAAAGCAGGAGAAATTACTGGTTAACCGGGAAAAAAATCTTGCTGATAAAGAAACACTGGTAACACAGCATCAGGAGAAGTGGAAAAAGGAACTGGAGAGAATATCGGGTTTATCGGTAGAAGAAGCGAAAAAGTTATTGATACAAAGCCTTGAGAATGAGGCTCGGGATGATGCTCATATCCTGATAAACAAGATTGAGCAGGAAGCCCAGATAACAGCAGATAAAAAAGCAAAAGAAATTCTGGTCCGTACAATTCAGAGGATCGCTACAGAGGTGAGCTCTGAAATAGCCTGTACATCGGTTAATCTTCCCAATGATGAGATGAAAGGCCGTATAATAGGCCGGGAAGGAAGAAATATCCGAACGTTAGAAACATTAACCGGCGTTGATATCATCATCGATGATACACCTGAAGCCGTGGTTATTTCATGTTTCGACCCCATTCGCAAGGAAATTTCAAAAATCGCGCTTGAAAGACTTGTATCGGATGGAAGGATTCACCCCGCACGCATCGAAGAGGTGGTTCAAAAAGTCACCAAGGAGATAGGACAAACCATTTTTGAAGAGGGCGAGAAGGTGTTGTTTGAATTAGGTATACACAATTTCAGCCCGGAGGGGGTTCGTGCCCTTGGACGTCTGTATTTCAGGACCAGTTACGGTCAGAATGTGTTGTACCATTCCAAGGAAGTCGCCGTTGTAGCCGGCATGATTGCCTCGGAATTGAAGGCGGATATAAAGCTGGCAAGACGCGCAGCCCTGCTGCATGATATCGGCAAGGGTGTGGATACCGACAGTGAACAGAACCATGCCGAGGTGGGAATGGAACTGGCAAAGAAACTCGGCGAGGACCCCAGGGTGATCAATGCCATAGGGGCACATCATAATGATGTTGAACCGGAAAGTATTGAAGCGGTTATCGTTCAAATCGCGGATGCCATATCCGCTTCCCGGCCTGGCGCACGGCGGGAGAGTCTGGACAATTATTTAAAACGCCTCGAGAACCTGGAAAAAATCGCTGAAAACTTTGAAGGCGTTGAAAAGGCGTACGCTATACAGGCCGGACGGGAATTACGGATTATCGTAAACAATGAAGCAGTGGATGATAACGGCGCCAAAGAGATTGCCAAGCAGATAGCGAAAAGAATTGAATCTGAACTGAAGTACCCGGGGCGCATCAAGGTTACAATCATACGGGAAACCCGTATCCTGGAATATGCCCGATAAAATTTATGTCTGAAAGCCGGCCGCATAAAACATTTTATGCGGCCGGTAAGGCATTTATTGTCTCTGCCCGTTATCTAAACTGGTTTTTATAAAGGTCTATTAAGTGGATTTAATTAATGTATTAATTATAGGTGATATTGTCGGCACGGCCGGCTGCAGGGCCGTGTTTGTCCATCTGCAGACTTTGAAAAAAAAATTGAATGCCCATCTTGTCATTGCGAACGGCGAAAACGCGTACGAAGGCCGCGGTATAACCCCTGAAATTGCAGACAACCTGCATAAGGCGGGAGTCGATGTGATAACAAGCGGCAACCATATCTGGCAGTCACAGGACATCTATAATTACATGAATCAAAACGGGAATCTCTTGAGGCCCGAGAACTATCCCCATGATGTTCCCGGGAAGGGCCATGTCATTATCGAAGTGAAGGGTGAACCTTGCGCCGTCATTAACCTGGAGGGACGGGTCTCCCTGTCCAATATCCGGTGCCCTTTCCGTGTAGGCATGGACCTGGCAAAACGGTTAAGGCAGAAATCAAAAATCATTATCATAGATTTCCACGCGGAATGGCCGGAGGAGAAGGAAGCCCTGGCCTTGTACCTTGACGGGCAAATTTCGGCTCTTGTCGGGACCCATACCCATGTGCAGACTGCGGATGAAAGAATTTTGAGCAACGGGACAGGATACATTACCGACCTGGGTATGACCGGTCCTGAAAGGTCTGTCATCGGAATGAGCCTGGCAACTGCCATAAAGAAAAATTTGACTCAAATGCCTATTAAAACGGAAGTCGAAAACAGCACATCCTCCATCATGGGAGTCCTTTTAACCATCGATACGCAATCAGGGAAAACCCAATCCATAAAAAGAATCTGGGAAAAGGATATAATTTGACCCGGATGCATTGAAGGCACCTGTTTTGAATGTTAAAAAAGAAGCTTTACTGGTTTTAATGACCGAAAAATTTCCTACAATGAATAAAGCCGAATGTTTTTCAAGCATTTTATGCGGTAATGTTTCGGTGAATGGTGAAAAAATTTATGATCCCAAACAGCCTGTTGACGTTACCGCGGATGTCAGACTCTCTACTGATAAAGTTTTTGTTTCACGCGGCGGATTAAAGCTGGAGGGAGCGCTTTCCGCTCTTAACCTTGATGTGAAAGATAAAATTTTTATTGATGCCGGATGTTCCACGGGGGGGTTCACCGATTGCCTGATAAAGAGGGGGGCAAGGCTTGTTTATGCGGTTGATGTGGGTTATAACCTGCTCGATTTTCAGTTAAGACGCAATACAAATAAGGTACGCCTTTTTGAGCGAACCAATATTCTTTCCATCAGAAAAGATGATTTTATCAGGCAGCCGGATGCAGCCGTTATGGACCTTTCATTCAGGTCAATCAGGGGGGCTGCGGCGCATGTATTATCCATTGTAAAATCGCACTGGATTCTTTCCCTTGTCAAGCCGCAGTTTGAATGGAAAAATCCGGAACCTCATTTCGACGGGGTGATAAAAAGCAGGGCGGTATTGGAATCCATTCTTCTGGAACTCGCCGACGGCCTGAGGGAGGAAAATGTGTTTATTAAAAAGGTAATTCCTTCACCAATAAGGGGAGCGAAGGGAAATCATGAATTCTTTTTTTTACTTTCATCAAAGGCGGGAAAAGATCATGAATCCATTAAATCCATGATTACCGGTATTGTAGATAATCTCAGTTTATGAAGGAATTCCTCGACAGAGGCTTGTCGATGTTGATGCCTTCCGGCCCCAGATATTTGACTTTTTCCCCGTTAATGAGAATTTGCACCTGGGCAATATTTTGAAATTCCAGGGTGGAATAGACTATCTGCTTTAACTGGGCATCCATTCCTTCCTTCCCGAGCGAATTAAACCTGAAATTTTCATTGAAATCCAGGTAGGCGGTGTCTCCTTTTACATAAATGTTCCTTAATTTTGTTTCCTTCGGTATCAGAGAACGGATACCTTTGTTTGATTCATCCGTATTGGGGCCGTCGAGCAGCACTTCCATGGTATTTTTTAGCGGAGCATCCTCAAAATGCACCGGTCTTCGTACATTTACGATGGCTATTCCGCCATTAGCATCAACCTGCACAAAATATACCCGGGAATTCCTCAATTTAAGCTTATTTGTCTGTTCAACAACCTTATTTTCCGGTGCAGGCGTTGCCGTTATCTCTTTAGTCGGTTCCGGTTCTCTTTCTGTTTCCATAGCAGGAACAGGAGTATTTTCCGGCTCTATGGCAACAATCGGGGTTGAATCCGGTAAAAGCGGCTTGATGGTAATGGCCGGAAAAGCTGCCGGACTCCGTTCGGGGTTGAAAATCTGGTTGATATAATTGTCGATTCCCGTCTTCCTGGCTACTTCCGTAATACTGGGAACATTGATCAAAACAACGATAATAACCAGCAGTATAAGAGCGAGCCAGAATAAGCATCCCAATGACGTCTTTTTCTTCTTCATTTGATTAAATTATCGACAACCAGCCGGTATCATTTTAGCTTGTTGTTGATTTTAAGTGCCTTAAATTGACAGCAGAGTAAAAAAGCAGTATAGTAAAGGTGAAATGATAGAGCTTAAGGGCATCGATGTCTCTCCGGGAATAGTTATAGGTAAGGCGTTTCTCTATACTGAGGAAAAATATTTTATTCCCAAGTACGATATACCATTGGACCAGATAAAAAACGAATATGCCAGATTCCTGTCAGCCGTTAAAAGCGCAACGGATGAGATGAAGCTTCTTGTCACCCAGGCTGACCGTGAAGTGAGTAAATATGAAGGCAGGCTCCTGGATTCGCATATCCTGATGATCAATGACCTCGATTTCAAGTCCACGGTGAAAAAGAAGCTTTCGGAGAACAAGAAAAACGTTGAATGGATTGTATCCCAGGTAATTGATGAAATAATTGAAAAACTCAATTCCCTTGGAGACGATTACCTCAAGGAGCGGTCGGAAGATTTTCTTGATATATCTCAACGGCTTATAAGAAATCTCCTGAATATGGAAAAAAACACCCTTTCCGATATCCATGATGAAGTGATAATCATCTCCCATTCTCTTCTTCCTTCAGATATCCTTTCCATGGATAAAAGCAAGGTTAAAGGAATTGCAACCGACGGGGGCGGTAAAACATCCCATATTGCCATATTAACACGCTCTTTTGAAATACCAGCCGTAATCGGCCTTGGTTACGTGACCCAGCATGTAAATACGGGAGATGAAGTGATTATAGACGGCAACAAGGGCAGGGTTATCATCAACCCGGATGAAGAGACGAAAACGGCCTATGTCAACAGCAGGATTGAATGGCAGAGGCACGAACTCCAGTTAAAAAACCTGGCCCACTTGAAGGGGAAGACAAAAGACGGCACCCACATCGATTTAAAGGCGAACATAGAGGTCATAGAAGAGATCAATCCCGTAAGGGCCCATGGTGCGGACGGCATCGGGCTTTTTCGCTCCGAATTTCTTTTTTTACAGCCGGGGAAGGTACCGACGGAAGAAGATCAATACCTTTTATACAGTTCTGTCCTGGAAAAAATGGAAAATAAACCGGTTACAATCCGGACCCTGGATTTTGGCGGAGAAAAAATAGCACCGTTAACGCGGGATAAATCCGAAGAAAATCCCATCCTGGGCTGGCGTGCTGTCCGTTTTTATCTTTCTCATCCCGAGGTTTTCAGGACCCAGATGCGCGCCCTTCTGAGGTCATCGGTTAAGGGTAATTTACGGATCATGTTCCCCATGATTTCAAGTTGTGATGAACTGGATAAAATACTTGAAATGACGGATGAAGTTAAAAAGAAACTGGATAAGGACAAAATAGAATATAAAAAGGACATTCCCATCGGGATTATGATTGAAGTGCCTTCCGCAGCCCTGACATCCGATATTTTAGCCAAAAAAGTGGCTTTTTTCTCCATTGGAACGAATGACCTCATTCAATACACGATTGCCGTAGACCGTTGTAATGAAAAGGTGGCTTACCTCTATGAACCCCTGCATCCCGCCGTTCTCAGGCTTATCAAGATAGTGGTGGATAATGCCCGGGATGCCGGTATCCCCTGTGAGATGTGCGGCGAAATGGCCGGAGATCCTTTTTTTATCTCGCTGTTGGTCGGTTTGGGCTTGAGAGGTTTGAGCATGAGCCCGTACAGGATTCCGGAAGCTAAAAAATTTATATCCTCATTCTCCCTTGATGAGGTGATAGACTTGACCAGAAGGGTATTGGAAATGAAATCTGCTCTTGATATCAATAAAACCATTATCTCCTGGGCTGGGGGTAGATTTGACATTAACTCCGTATAACCATGGTTTCCCCAGGATTGCGATTATCGGCCGTCCGAATGTGGGAAAATCAACGCTTTTCAATGTACTGTTAAAAAAACGCAAAGCCATTACCGACCCTGTATCAGGTGTAACCCGTGATGCCATTGAATCCGAATTCAAGCTGGGTAACAGGACTTACATACTCACGGATACGGGCGGGATAAGCCGCGAAAAGGCCGGTTTTGGCGGGATTGTGGCTGAAAAGAGCGAGAAAACCGCCATGGCTGCGGACCTGATACTTTTAATGGTGGATGTGAACGATATTTCACCGGATGATCTTACCCTCATGGAAAAATTGAGAATTCATGAAAAAAAGACCTTTCTTGTTATCAACAAGGTTGATAATGAAAAAATGGAAAATATGGCCTATAACCTTTATCAATACGGTTTTCAGACAACGATTTCCATTTCAGCATCACATCGAAAGAACATTAGCCAGTTGATCAATGAAATAAAAAGTTATTTCAGCATCCATACAGCGAAGAATGAGGGAAAAGAAACGGCAATTAAAGAGAATGAACCAAAGCCTGTAAGGATTGCCATCCTGGGTAAACCGAATACTGGAAAATCGACATTAATCAATTACCTGACAGGCGAGGAAAAATCCCTCGTCTCACCCCTTCCGGGAACCACTCGGGATGTGGTCGGCGGAAATTTTCGTTACAGGGATACCCTTTTTGAAATATACGATACGGCCGGGATACGGCGGAAGAGCAGGGTTAAGGAAGATATTGAATATTATTCAGTACAAAGGGCCATAAAATGTATTGATGAGGTTGAACTCGTTTTTTTCCTCGTGGATTCTCTGGACGGTATCTCACAGCAGGATAAAAAAATAGTTCAATTGGCGGAGAAAAAAGGACGGGGGATTATTCTCGTGTTGAATAAATGGGATCTTCTGCCCAAAATTGCCAACCGGTTTGAGGCCACGGTTGACAGGATCCATTTTCTGTTTCCGGTATTCAAATACGCTCCGGTGGTTCCCGTTTCCGCCATCTCCGGCTGGAATGTGGATAAGCTGCTAAATACGGGATTAAAACTCATTCACCAGCTGAACAGAAGGATCGAAACTTCCAAACTGAATACGGCCGTACATAAATGGATAAAGGAATTTCCGGTAAAAACAAGGGGGAAGGTTGTCAGCGTAAAATATGCTACGCAGGTGACCGTAAATCCGGTCAAGTTCATGATATTCGTTAATACTATCAATGCTTTTCGTGGGGACTATCTTTCATTTCTCATGAACCGGATAAAAAAGGAACTTGGATTCGCCAATATTCCCATCGAATTGATTTTTAAAAAAAGTGACGGCACAAAAGTCAAATGAAGAAATACGGCATAGGTGAAGTAAGTAAATTATTGCAATTAAAGGACTATGTCATCCGGTATTGGGAACAGGAAGTGCCATTTTTTTCAAAGGAGAAATCATTGACGGGCAGACGGGTGTTTTCGGAACGGGACCTGCATATCCTTTTCCGGCTTAAACACCTCCTCTATGTAAAAAAATATACCATCGAGGGGGCGGTAAAGCAGATATGGCGTGAAATCAACTCCGGTTCCGTGGATCTGTTCACGGAAATCGCTTCCATACGCAGCGAGTTGATTGAATGCCTTTCCATCCTTCGAAAATCAGGTGAGAATCTATCTCAGGACTGAACAAGAATCAGGGTAATAATATGCTTATTAAAACCTGTAATACAAGTCATTTTTAAGACCCTGCCTTCCGATAAAAGAATGAGAAGGACTATTGATATGTGGATAGATGCAAACAGTGCAAACAGCGGGAATACGGGATTTGATAAAAGCATAAATGGAAAGGGTTTCTATTATTTATTTCTGTCTCTGCTTTTGGCGGTTTTTTTCCTGGTTCTTTCACCACAGTCTTATCTTTTCAGCCAGCATGTCAAAGTCCGGCTCTATGACCCTGGAATCCTCAATATTAATGAAAACCAGGAAGCAAGGACCCTTTTCCATGAAATTATCGTCG
The DNA here is from genome assembly GCA_016928415.1 of Spirochaetales bacterium. Classification (GTDB taxonomy): domain Bacteria; phylum Spirochaetota; class Spirochaetia; order SZUA-6; family JAFGRV01; genus JAFGKU01. The sequence continues at coordinate 5,584 of JAFGKU010000073.1, read as the reverse complement.
GGAGCCTCTCTGAATCGGAAAACGGGTTATCCGCAACCATCCGGCAAAAGGAGGATGACAGGCGCGTCAGGGTTCAATCGTTAATAAGGGACGGGAACCTGTTCTATCTTTTTTTAAATGAGGAGAAAGGAAAATTTTCCCTTGATACAATTGGAAATTATTCCATTAAAAGAGATATTGCTTCAGGCGATATAACCGGCATTACCGTCTTGATCCGGAACGATAAACTCTGCTTTTTACGGGTTTACCCGAATGAGGACAGGAGTAAACTGGACCTGTTTTTATTCGGTACGCTTCTCTATCATGATGTTGTGCTGCCGCTGCCCATAAAGGATCTTTTAACGCTGCCTTTCCAGAAATTGATTGATTTTACGGCGGATACAATTGACTGGAACCAGGTTCTGTATAAAGGCGGAACGGCGGAAGACATCTGGCTTCAAAAAACAACGGCACGTATTGAGTCCCTTCTACCCGGCCTTGCGGATGCTGAAGACGGGGCCCAGAACGAGTACGGGGAATATGTTTTCATAAAGGACGGGGCACCCCAGAAAAACATCAGGGGATTCAACTGCTCCGGCTTTGCCAAATGGATCGTGGACGGTTTTTATTATCCGCTTACCGGTTCGTATATGAATATTGAGTCATTGAAAAAAAGGCAGCTCCCGTACAGGGGCAGCGATTTTTCAAGGAAATTCGAAACGAGCAGGGATCCGTATTTTGGTCTTGACTGGTCCCGAAGTCTTGCCGTAGCACTCGAGGAAACCGAAACGAGTGAGAAGGCGGCCTCACCGGAAGAATTCGATGTACGGCAGGTGGATTTTTTTAAATATGTAGAGGATGTCGGGTATCCCGCGACCCAGATGCAGCTCATTCTCTTTTTACTTGCCCAGGAGGATCCGGGACGTATCTATTTAGGATCTGTCAACAGGGAGGTGGGTACAACGAACCAGCTAAGGCAGCATACACATATAGCCGTTTTTTTCCCTTATTTCACAAAAGAAGGGTATTTTATTCCGGTGGTGATGGAACGGATTAAAAAAACAACCATTACCGCATTCACTAAACGCCATTTAACTGATAATATACATCTTGTGTGGATTAAGCCGGATGTGGATTTTTATAACTAACCATTGAATTCACGTTAAGCGGCATTCATTTAAGGGACACGACTAATTAATATATGCCGATAAAAGTTATTGCTTTTGATCTGGATGGGACACTCTATCCGACCAGTGAAATGTACTTTAAGTCTTTACCCGTACTCCTCTGTCATCCAAAACTTGTCTATTATTTCAATAAAACACGGAAAAGAATCAGAAAAATCAGGCCTATTTCCGATTTTTTCAATTTTCAAACACAATTATTTTCCCGTCTGAGCGGTATACCCGTTGAAAAGGCGGACAACCTGATTAAAACCGTTGTTTACGATGACTGGTTCAAACGTTTTAGCGGTGTTAAACCTTTTAAAGGTTTGCCGCCCATCCTGCATGCCTTGAAGAAAATGGATTATAAATTAGCCGTTGTATCCGATTATCCCGTTGAAGAAAAGCTCCGCCATCTGGGACTTGCGGATATCTGGGATGCCGCGTTTTCTAGTGAATCTACCGGTTATTTAAAGCCGAATCCTGAACCGTTTGCTGAAATATTAAAAATTTTCAGTATAAATCCCACCGAGCTGCTCTATGTGGGTGATAATTATTATTACGACATAGTGGGGGCAAAAAAGCTGGGCATCAAAACCGCCTACCTCTGTTGGACGGCCAGGAAAAGAAAATTTGTCGACATGCCGTTCCGTCATTACGGTGAATTTATTTCGAAAATGAATAAAATTTTCTCTTAATAAAGCTGATTTTTAATTAATTTTTTATTTGACAATTCTTTTAACTTCTACTATGATATAGACATATTCTTTGGGAGGGGAATCGAAATGGATATTGTCTCATCAAATCTTATTTCTGTTATAACCAGTATATTAATTTGTCTCACAGCATTAGCCATTTATCGTTTCTTAGATAAAAACAACCGTTCTATGGAAAAAATCAAGCGGTACGGCGATAAAATCAAGGAGAACCTTTCGGCTTTTGTTGATGAAAGAACAAATGATATACGGAATCTTGCCATTGACATACAGGTAAATTTAAAGACAGGCAAGGAAATCATCAAAAGGATCAGGGAGGTTGAGGATAATCTGGATAACCGTGCCCAGCAGATGGTTACGATCCAGGACAAGTTATCGGATTACGATACCATCCTCAAGAACCTGGACATCGCCACGGGAGAAGCAGACGAGAACCTGCACCGGCTAACCGAAGAATCCCGCGTGATTGAAACGTTCAGAAAGCAGCTAAGGGAAGCCTCGGGAAAAATGAACGAAATGCAGAAGGCCATACCCTTGATCCAGAATGAATTACACCAGAAAAACACGACAGAACTGCAGCAAGTCGCCTCACAGATCAAGAACGATGCTGTTTCGTATGTGACGGCGCTGCAGGGCAAGGTCGAGAAATCCGACAAGATGGTAAAGGATTTCGCCCTTTATTTAAGCCGGCTCGAGGCCAAGCGGGAGAGTATGGAGCAGGAAACCGCCAGGAACCTTAAAAAAATAGCGGGCAGTTTCGAACTGGAAGCGCAGGAAATGAAATCGAGGCTTATGGGCGATTTCAATACGGGACTCGCGTCATCCCTGTCAGACGTCAAAGCCAAATCGGAAGACGTCAAAAAGGAATTGTTCGAGTTCATGGACGCTTCCGATATAAAGCTTTCTACACTGGAAGAAGGCTTTAAGAAAAAGATCCATACATTCAAGGAAACAACCGCCACCATCGGGAATAATTTCCAGAAAGGATTGGACAATATTATCGCCCTTGGAAAGACTTCCCAGGACAAAATGATGCAGAAGTTCAAGAGCCTTATCAGGGAAAACGAGGATAAGGTAAAGATGGAAGTGGAAAAACGCATCGGTACCATTAACCATGAGTTTGATGCCGGAAAAGAGCAATTGATGAAAGAACTGGCCAAATCCAGGAACAGTCTGGAATCATGGAAGATTACAATGGCGGCGGACCTGAAAAAGGCCCAGGAAGACAATAAAAAGAAGTTCGACGAACTTGCCGTGATTTCTCATTCAGCGAGGGAAGGAATTTACAAGACCCTGGAGGAAAAAACTTCCTCCTTCGAATCGTCGTTTAATGCAAGGGTGGACGAGGCCTTGAAAAAGGTGAAGTCGGTCGATGCCGTCAGGGCTGAATTTGCGCAGAAAATAAATGAATTCCATAAGGAAATGGACGTATTTTCCCAGGAAATGGGAACAAGAATTGACACGATGCGGGACGAGTCCCTCGGGAAACTTTCGGGTACCGCGGAGAGCATGGAATTGACGATTGTAAACGCGGTAGAGAAACGAATGGAAGAGTATGAAAAAGATTTCAATTACAGGTTCCAGAAACTTGAAAATTTAAATCACGATGTTGAGGATTTTGATGCCAATTTAAAATCATATATTGAAGGCAGGAAGGTTGAATTCAAACAGGAACTGGACAAGTATATCCAGTTTGTCGGTACGGAAAGGACGCGTGAACAGGAAAAAACGGAACAGCTGTTCACCAAGATTCATTCCGAAATTAAAAACCTGGAACAGGGACTCATGCAGCTGAAAGCCGAAGCGTACCAGGATGTGTCGGAAAAACTGAAAGGGTTCGAAGATGATTTCTTCAGTGACCTGAAAACAAGGCTTTCCAAGATGGAGGAAAACCTGACCCATTACAAGGACAACATCACCCGGAAGCTGGAAGACATTACCGAGATGAACGTGAAGGAGAGAATCGATATTGAGGCAAAATACAATGAAGAGATAATGTCCAAGCTGAACCTTGTCAGGGAAAACACGAAAACGGAAGTTGAGCGTATCCAGTCCTGGATATCGGACCTTGACACTAAAATGAAAGACAATTCCACCGTGTGGGATGAAACAATTGAAACGTTTAACAGGAGGATAGAGGAGGAATGGGATTCAAAAACGATGGAATCCGGTGTTGTTTTTGAGCGTAAATTCAAGGCATTCGAGCAAAATATCAATGACATGCTCGCGGCCTGCAGAAATGACATGGAGACCAGGATAACCGCCTATTCGACCCAGCTGGAACAGGACAGGGGCGGATACAAAGAGTACTTTGATTCGGCCAAGAACGATCTTGAGGAATGGGAAAACGACATGAACAGAAAACTGGCCGAATCACGCAACAGGCTTGCAGAGAACATCGATTCCATGAAGTCGGAGCTTGATCAGCACATGAGGTCCTTTAAGTCCGAATACTTCGCACAACAGCAGGAAATTGTCGATTCAAGCCGTGATGAAAGGGACAGCATAAAACAGGAAATTGAAGATTTAAGCGGCCGCATCAAGGGACTCGACGATGGTTTCAATGCAAAGACAAGGCTTCTCCATGAAAATCTGCAGAAAGAGTATAGCGTACAAAACGAGGAATTGAATAAATCCATCGAAGAGATTGGGGCTTCATTCGAGGATAAGTTCAAGGTTTTTGAGAAGAATATGAACGAGATGCTTTCCGTATGCAGGAATGACGTGGAATCAAGGATTGCCGCCTATTCGAACCAGATTGAACAGGATAGAAACAGTTATAAAAATTATTTCGATGTTGCCAAGGAAAGCCTGGTTGTCTGGGAAGATGATATGAACAAAAAAATCGCCGATACCCGTGCAAAAATAACGAGTAACACCCAGTCTTTAAAGTTGATTCTTGATGAACAGATAAAAACTGTCAAGGCGGATATTGATTCCCAGCAGGAAGAGATACTCGATTCGACCCGTGAGGAACGGGACCAGATCCGCCAGGAGATTACAGATTTAAGCGCACGCCTCGGTGAATTTGACGACGGCTTCAACACCAGGACAAAGTTCCTGCAGGAAAACCTCGAAAAGGAATACACGGAACGTTCAACGGAGTTCAACCGGACCGTGGAAGAAATGAAAGTCTCTTTCGAAAGGAAGGTGGATACGGTCTGGCAGAATGTTGCCAAGGACATACACGACAATGCCGAGAAGTGGCAGAAGGAACTGGGAATGCTTTCCGACAGCGGCGAAAAGATCAGGAATGAATTGTCGCAGATCAATGAAAAGCAGGCGGAATGCCGCGAAAAATATGCCGAATTCATTACAATTATTGATGGTATGGAAGTCATTGAAAAGGATTTCAATACCGTGCGGCAGGAAATCGATTTATTCAAGGATGAGGTAAACCATCTTGAGCCGGAAATGGCCAAGATTAAATCGTTTGAAGCATCTTTCAGCCAGACAAGGGAAAAAACGGAAGAGTTGACCCGTGAAATAGACAGGATGTCCGTTGAAATAGAAAATAAATTCAATAAAATTTCATCCGATTCCGACCTTGCCAGGGAACAAATCGAAGAAGTACTTCGCAGTTACGAAGAGCGTATTGAAACATGGCAGCAGCAGCAGACAGGACGTTTGAATGAATATCTTGATGATCTGGACGACAGGACGGAATCATTCAAGAAAAATGTGAAGGCCACTATAAAGGATATGGAAAATGAGTTCCTGAGCAGG
>JAFGKU010000072.1 GCA_016928415.1 Spirochaetales bacterium | reverse complement strand
CAACGGCAATTTACCTACAGAAAAACCGGACAAGCTTCGGCTATTGCCATCGTGTTGCTGATATGTACTATACCGGTCCTGATTTATAACTTGCGTCAATTCCAAAGGAGGCGGACAATAAAATGAAAAAAGGAAAAAGAATCAAAATCAGTTCGGCTGTCCTGTTTATCGTACTGCTCTGTATCGCCGCTGCCTGGACAATCCCCACACTGGGTGTTTTTGTTACCTCCTTCAGGGAATCGAAAGATATTTACAGCTCGGGGTGGTGGTCTGTGCTGCCTCATATGGATTGGATTAAGACGGAGGAATTTCAATTGCCCGATGAAACCGATCCCAACGGACCGATAACCATTGAAGGTCATACGGCTCGTTTCGAGGAATGGAGGCAGGGCGTTACTATTTCAAAAACAAGGCTTCTGCGCTGGTACGGAAATAAACGTTCACGTAAAATTGAAGTATACGAAGAAAAACTGGTCGGTTTTGGAGCACACCTCACGTTAAAGAATTATACTGATGTTCTCCAGGGCGGAACCATAACCTTTGATGACGGTTCCGGAAATATTATAACCAGGGAAGGGAATAATTTCGGGGATGCCGTATTGAATTCCCTGGCAGTTTGTATTCCATCAACCGTCATACCTATTTTGATCGCCGCCTTTGCGGCGTATGCTTTTGCCTGGATGGATTTTCCCGGCAGAAAGCCCCTGTTTGTGATCGTTGTCGCATTGTTAGTGGTCCCTCTGCAGATTGCTTTGATTCCCATCCTGCGGGATTTTACGGCCTGGAATTTGAACGGTACCTTTGTGAGTATGTGGCTGGCCCATACCAGCTTCGGACTGCCCCTGGCAATTTACTTGCTTTATAATTATATAAGCACTCTTCCAAGGGATATTTTTGAATCTGCTTACCTTGACGGGGCTACTCCTTTTGTCACCTTTGTAAAACTGGTATTGCCCATTTCTGTTCCCGCTTTGGCGAGTTTTGCCATATTCCAGTTTCTTTGGGTTTGGAACGATTATCTCGTTGCCCTCATCTTTCTTGGTGATAAAAACCGGGTTGTTACCAGCGCCCTGGCGGCAATGATCGGTGAGAAGGGTCAGGACTGGCACCTTTTAACCTCCGGGGCTTTCATCAGTATGATACTGCCGTTGACTGTGTTTTTCGCGCTGCAACGGTTTTTCGTCCGAGGGCTGTTAGCCGGATCGATAAAAGGATAATAGACGGCAGCCTCTGCCATCAGGAGGGAGAATAATGACTGATGTATCATATATCAATGTCTGGAAAAAACTTTATCCCCATGGAGATGAGGCACTCACCCGGTTAACCGGTTTTCTGGAAAAGCAAAAAAGATCCGGATCCTTTACATCAACATCTAAACAGTGGTATAAAGAAGGCACTATTTATTGTGTTTACCCCGATGCCTTCGATGGAAGTATAAAAGGTTTGACAAACCGTATTGATTACCTCGTGGAGCTGGGAGTCTCGATAATCTGGCTCTTACCTTCACTGGAATCTCCCGGGAAAGACCAGGGTTTCGATATATCCGATTATTACCGGATTGCCGGACGTCATGGAGGTAATGAAGCTTTTCGGGAGTTTATCGAAGCGGCGCATAAAGCAGGTTTAAAAGTAATTTTCGATATTGCCATCAATCACACATCCGATGAACATCCCTGGTTCAAAGAGGGGAGTACCACAGATCAATCTTTGTTTCGTGCTTTTTATCATTGGCAGCCTGACGCGGAACATTATCCTGATGCACAACCGATCTTTCCCGATTCGGAAGATTCATTGTGGACATGGCATCCTTCCGCGAAAGCTTATTACCTTCATTTTTTCTACTGTTTTCAACCGGATCTGAATTATGCCAATCCGGAAGTGGCCCTGGAAATGATAAAAGTACTGACATTCTGGAAAGCCTTTGGGGTTGATGGTTTCAGGATGGATGCGGCCCCCTATTTATGGAAAGAGGAAGGGACGGATTGTGTGAACCGGCCCCGGGTGCATTTAATTCTCAAGTTGTTCCGTGCATGTCTCGACTTTCTTGCGCCGGGTTCCCTGTTCCTGGCAGAATCCAATCTCCCCTCCCATCAACTTGTAGAGTATTTTGGTGATGATAATGAGTGCCAGGCCGCCTATCACTTTCCCTTAGTGCCGGTTTTTTATGAAGCTTTGTATCATCGTGATCCGGCACCCCTGATTCATGTTCCTTTTCACGCATTGCCTCCCGGCGGGCAGTATTTTACATTCCTCAGGTGTCACGATGAAGTCCCCCTGGATTATGTTTCGCCGGAGAAAAGGCAGGATCTGCTTTCGTGTTATGCCCCGGAGCCGAACACCCGCTTTCGCGGGGGACATGGTTTTTCCGGCCGGCTTTTTGAACTCATGGGTCGGAACCCGGAAAAGACCCTGGCAGCCTGGTCTTTGCTCTTATCCATGCCCGGAACCCCGGTACTTTATTACGGTGATGAAGTTGCCATGGAAAATAACCGGGATTTTTATGAAAAAAAATGTAAAGAAACCGGGGTTTTTGATTCGCGGTTTTTGCACAGAGGCCCCTGGAGGCGCAATGAAAAATATGCGGATGCAGTGCTTACCGGAATACAGGAGATGCTCTGCTGCCGAAAAGAAAATCCTGAAATTTTTGCAGCAGCGCCCCAATTGGAAGCCAGAGGACCGGTCCTGATCTCCAGGCGTCATGCGGGAAACAATCAATTTCTCATAATGACAAACCTTGCCGGTGATTCCTGTATGTGCGATAGCCATGAGCTGCCGCCCTATGGCCGGGTGTGGGAATTCATACAAAAATAACCGGCGAATTCTCCGTGGGACCATTTCACTGATTCGTGTCCCGGATATTTCCGAATTTCATGATGTTTTATGTAATGATTACGGGTTGACAAATCCCTTCCAAAGCATTACATTTTAATATATCACAGGAGTGCACCT
>JAFGKU010000071.1 GCA_016928415.1 Spirochaetales bacterium | reverse complement strand
GAAAACAATACAGGAGAGGTGTGTCCATTCTCTGTACGCTTGTCCTTTCTAAAAGCTTTTTTATGATGTAGCTTTGTGCTTTGAGGGTGGAACAGGAAGCACGGCGGCATCTGAGCGGAGCGAAGTAGAGCCGGGCTTCCTGTGCAGCCCGACAAATGGCCTTAAAAGGTACAGCGTAAAAAACTCAAATTATCAAAAAGACTGGTCTGTTTTCCTTAATTAGTATATATTTAATTTATGGAGCAAGATACATACCTGTCCCTTTTGCGGCAGTTGATAGAGGTATCCCTTTGAAACACGGATTCAGAATTCTCGCAGTGGTTATCATAGGCCTTTTACTTGCGGCTCTCCTTTATCAACTCAATTCTCCCTTTTCGGTTGTGCTGCTCACGTACTGCATTTTTCTCCTTGCTACAGACAGCATCATTAGGCCGCTGTTTTCATTTACAGCAAAACCGGCATTCTCTCACCTGACAGCCCGGGCCCCTCCCCTGGCCTGACATATCTGTTTATTAAATCATCATAACTGAATCTCAAGGAGGGAAAATGAAACAGAAAATCCATAATACTTACGGATTACGCGACAATTTCCGTTTTCTGGTGAACAGGCTCAAGGGCATCCCGGTTGAAACAAACCTGGGCCGGTATACTCCGGTTGTCGATAAAATAAGGCAACATTCTTTCAGAAAACTATCACATTCCGGACTCAGGGAAAAAGCACAGGAAATCAGGAAACGGCTTGCATCCGGAGAGAATCCTGACAATTTATTGCCCGTTACCTATGCACTGGTCGGAGAATTATGTGCAAGAATCCTGGGACAAAGACCCTATAATGTACAATATTTGGCGGGGGTCGTCCTTTACAGGGGCCGGCTTGCCCAGATGAATACGGGGGAGGGCAAAACATTGGCGATTGTCTTTCCCGCCTGCCTCCAGGCATTGCAGGGAAAAAAGGTCCATGTCATGACGGCCAATGATTACCTGGCCGGACGTGACACCGGATTTCTCGGGAAGGTTTTCGGCTTCCTGGGTTTAACAACCGGTTGTGTGCAGGAATCGACCCCCGACACGGAAAAGAAAAGTGCATACAAAGCGGACATAACATACCTGACCGCCAAACAGGCCGGATTCGATTTCCTCAGGGACCAGTTGGCCTATAACAGGAAGGACCTGGTCCAGGAAGGACTCCAGACGGCCATTATTGACGAGGCGGATTTCATCATGATCGACGAGGCCCGGATTCCCATGGTCATTGCAGGTGCCATGCAGGGTTCCGGCGTGGACCCATATGCTATCAACAATATAATTCCTTTTCTTCAACCGGAACGGGATTTCATTACGGATAAAAACAGGCGTAAAATAAGCCTTACCGTCAGCGGACAAAAAATGGTACAGAAATTAATGGGATGCGGGGGCATTCACGAAACACGCAGCCTGCATTACTATGTCGCTGTCCATGTGGCCCTGCACGCCCATCACCTCCTGGAAAGGGACAGGGACTACATCGTCCGGAGGGGCAGGATCGAGCTTGTCGACGAATTTACCGGCCGCATAGCGGATAAAAGGCGATGGCCCTACGGTATACAGGCCGCCCTGGAGGCAAAGGAGAGCCTTACGCTTCGACCGGAAGGAAGGATTTACGGCTCCATTACCATCCAGCATTTCCTGGGACTCTACCGGAAAATAGCCGGCCTTACCGCAACCGCGGTCCAGTCTGCCGCGGAATTTCACAGGTTCTACGGCCTGGGAACGGTCATCATTCCGCCGAACATGCCTGTCAGGCGTATGGATGCACCGGACAGGATCTTCAAAACGAAGATGGAGAAAATGAAAGCCATCATGGAGGAAATCGAAAAAAGCCACACAACCGGGCGTCCCGTACTGGTTGGCACCGTCTCGGTCAGGGAATCGACGGAGCTGGCAAAAGCGCTCACGGGAAAAGGAATTCCCTGCCAAGTGCTTAATGCACGGAACGACAATGAAGAGGCCGCCATTATTGCCCGTGCGGGAATGTTATCCACGGTAACCATTTCAACCAATATGGCGGGGAGGGGCACGGACATAAAGCTTGGGGGCGAAAAAGGAACGGGCAGGGAGAAAATTCTCTCCCTGGGGGGTCTTTACGTCATTGGAACGAACCGGCATGAAAGCGAACGGATAGACAACCAGTTGAGGGGGCGTGCCGGCAGGCAGGGAGACCCGGGAGAATCACGGTTTTTCATCAGCCTCGAGGATCCGCTGTTCAAACGGTTCGGTTTAACCGAATTCATCCCGGAAAAGTATTTAAAGCCCGGCTTTAATGAAGAAATTCATGACATAAAAGTTAAAAGAGAAGTCATCAGGGCGCAGGATATCATTGAGTCTCAGAACCTCGAGATCCGGACAACATTAGTAAAATACTCCAGCCTTCTGGAAAAACAAAGACAATGCATCCAGATCATCCGGTTAAATGCCCTCATCAACGGAATATTCCCGGAAAGTCTGGTGGACGCGTGCAGAAAAAAATATAAAAAACTGCAATGTGTCCTGTCAAAGGAAAAAGCAGACACCCTGTTTTCACGAATCCTGCTCGTTTACATAGACCGGTTCTGGTCCGGCCACCTGGCGTCGGCGGATGACCTGCAGGAAGGCATCCATCTTCACCGTTACTCAGGCGACGAGCCGCTGCAGAAATTCATCAAGGAAATGGCATCGGCGTTTGAATCCGGCCTGGACAAGGCCGTATTGGCGGCCTGTAAGACGATAAAAGACATTCGTATTACAAACACGGGTATAGACTTGGACGATAAAGCGATATCCGGTCCTTCGTCCACCTGGACATACCTGGTCAATGATAACCTGCCGGTCAGCTTTAAAATTACATGGAATGCCTTCAGGAACACGGGCTACATGATGATGGCGCTTATTTTCACCGTCCTTGTCTCTCCTGTACTGGCGGTGTATTACCTGGTAAAAAGGCTTCAAAAACGGAAAAGAATTATAGGCACATTAAAAAACTAACAGTTTATTGTGAGCAACCTCTAAAAACCTCAATTTAATAAATATTTTTTTCGGAACTTTATCAAATAAGGTGGTTTTTAGAGGTGCTTTAATGGAATTATTCATTGAACTTGAGTGTTGAATTAATATAATATTAGCGGCAAGGAGAAAGAGGTGAAGAAAAATATAATCTTGATACTGTTGACCGGTACGGTCATTTTATTTGCCGGATGTGAAAAAACAAAAATCGTCCTGGATTATTCCGGGAAAGTGGAGACGGACAGGGAACTGACGACACTATTGGCATTGAGTCATTCAGATGCCTTTATATCCCATGAAGAAAATACAGGCACCCTCAAATTCAATACGATCCTGAACGAAGAAGATATACAGAAAGTAACGCGGATACTCGACAGGGCTATTGAATTGGAACCGGTAAAGCAACCCATTGAATTAACCCTGCAGATAACGGAAACGGATCCCGGTATACTGGACACCCTTGGACTCAAAACCGGGGAGGAAGGGATATATAAATATACCCTGCCTGCCGGACAGGGTGAGTTCGGATTACGGAAGGCGCCCGGCCGTGATTATAACCTCTTTTATTACATCTACAACCTGACGGTGAGCGAAAAGATTCCCGCCCTGTACTACACGAGCCAGATTGAATCGGACGACCCGGATCTGCAGGAACTTGTCCTATCCATAAACGAATCCTTCAAGGACATTCGTATTGCGATAAATCATACAGTTACCTACAACGATGACACACTGGCTGGCCTGGCCGAAGTGGAGCCTGAATTCATGGAAGAAGGCCAGATCTCCTTTATCCTGAATGAAAAACGGGTGGATACGCTTTCAGGTTCAGCTTCCCTGTTTTCCGATGATTCGGAATCCGATACAATAAAAGAGCTCACCATTCCACCCGAAGAAATGAACGCCGATTTCTTCCGGGCAATCCTGTTCCCGGCTTTATCCGCGAACTTAACGGGGTACAGGGTAGAAAAATATGTGTTTTGAATATCAGGCCAATCCGGTAAACTTACAGATAGTTCAGGAACTTAATTCTTTTTGGAAGAAGATGGTCTCGCAAAGATTGTTCCCCCGGTAGAATAAATTGTTTTAACAAACATGATAGGAATATAAACTGAAATTTTTTATAATAATTTTTCCATTAGTATCTTTTAAAATTATAATATAGAATAGAATGGAAAAACTGGTCAGCTTAAATAAGTCTTTGCGTTCTTGGCGGGCTTTGCGCGAAATTTTTCTACAGCGGATTACCCGGATTCAGTGTCTATTGCAGGGAGGATTCCCTATATTCCAGGCACATCCAGACCATGATAACAATGCGAGAAATGAAACTTAAAACTCTACCTTACTTTTTCTTGATAAACGTTCCTGTTTCGTATTCCTTGAAGGCAAGGTTCAGCTCCTCCTCCGTATTCATCACGACCGGGCCGCCCCAGGCCACCGGTTCACCGATCGGCCTACCCGAGGCAAGGAGAAACCTGACAGGTTCGGAATGCGTTGATACGGCAATCGTATCACCGTCGTCAAAAAGAATGAGGTCGTAATTCTTGAACAATGTATTTTTGTCCGGTGAAAAAAAACCGTTCCCCTCAATCACATACACAAAAACCGTGTAACCGTTTTTAACTTCATACATAAAGTTGGAATTTTGCCGCAGGCTGATATCAAGGTATTCAGGATCGGTGACAATCTCCCGGACGGGACCCTGCACCCCATTCACCGTTCCGGAAATAACCCTTATTTTAACATTGCTTCCTATTTCTACCACAGGAATATCCTTATCAAGTATCCCCCGGTACCGGGGATCCATCATTTTGTCGGCCGCCGGCAGATTGGCCCATAGTTGAAACCCGTACATCCGGCCCGAATCATCGCCTTCCGGCATTTCCTGGTGGATTATCCCGCTGCCTGCCGTCATCCACTGAACATCTCCCGCCGAAATAATACCTTTGTTGCCCATGCTGTCGCCGTGTTCCACCTCGCCGGCCAAAACATACGTGATCGTTTCTATACCCCTGTGGGGATGCCAGGGGAATCCCTGCAGGTAATCCTGCGGATTATTGGATCGGAAATCATCAAATAAAAGGAAAGGGTCGAAAAGGGGAACTTCATAATATCCAAAGGCACGGCGTAAATGCACACCCGCTCCTTCAAGAACGGGTTTGCTTATAAATGTTTCCTTTATATTGCGGAAATTCATAAAACAACTCCTCCCTGAAAACATACAAATTGTCCCATGCTTTATGGTACTCAAACACAGAAGAAGAAGGAAGAGTATTAGTGATTTAATTCAGGGTGCCTTTATTTATTTGATGCCTTTGACTTTGTTAACTTCGAAATTCTTTTCCCCGTAATTTGTGAGAACCAGGAAACGGTTGTTACCCTCGGGCATAACATGATAGCCCTGGCTTGTTTTATAGTTTTTAAAAAGAGATTTCTTGACCGGTTTATCGTCTTTATTGATATATTCAAAGTAGGTATACTCTATTATTGAAAATTCTTCATTGTTCAAATTATAGGCTGTAAAAATGTCCGTTTTTTCATTTGAATATTTTTTTTTCATTAAATGTCCCTCTTTACATATAAAAAAACTTGGTTTTAATGATTCATTAAGGATTGGCGATTAATGAAGGACTTCATTCTTTCCGGTTTTTTTATTCTATTGTTTTAAGTATACTATAAAACAGGAATTTAAGCAAGATGTGATTATTCGGGGGTCTCAATGCAGTTATGATTGGCAATTCCCAGGCAGAAATTACCTCTTGGTGTAAGGTTCTACGCCGCGGAATGGGATGCCTCCACCTCAGCCGACCGATTTTATCACAAAATTTTTAATTCCTACCCTAAAGCAGGATACAAAACCCAACCTATGGTAGGAGTAGAATTATCGTTGCACAGGTTAAAATGAAAAAAAACGCAGGCAAAATCCGGGGATTTTTTGCCTGAAAAGAAAGAAAAAAAAAAGAAAGAAAAAAAAGAGAAGAGCATTAAGACTAAATTAACAATTTTGTGACATCGACTTTCAGCATAATCTTTATTCACCTGATTATGGAGACGTCCTCTTTTTTTTCAGAAAAAACAAAAGGGAGAACTTAAAAATGAAATTCAAAAATTGGGTTATTATCATTCTTTTTTTCGCGTTAGGATTCACATCCTTGAACGCATGGCAAAAAGCATCCAACCCGATCTGGACAACCTGGGGTGAAACCATCGATCCAAACAACACCCTCCAGGAATATCCGCGGCCACAACTGGTCAGATCGGGCAGCTGGATCAATCTCAACGGCGTTTGGAGATGCAAGGAAGGTTTCGCGGGGGACGCAGTCCCCGTTGGCCAGAATCTTACAAATGATATTCTGGTTCCTTTCCCCGTTGAATCGGCCATATCCGGCGTAAAACAAAGCTGGCGCAGAATATGGTACAGAAGAACAATTACGATTCCCAGTGACTGGGCCGGTAAAAGAATATTACTGCATTTCGGCGCCGTGGACTGGGAATCGGAAGTGTACGTCAATGGAGCCAGCCTCGGCGTTCACAGGGGTGGCTACGATCCTTTTACATATGACATCTCCAACTATGCCGGTGCCGGTACACACGAGCTTATTGTCAGGGTCTGGGACCCGACGGGCGAAGGTGACCTGACCGGACCCAAGGGGAAACAGAATCTCGGAAGCTGGAACAATGCAGAGGGAATCTGGTACACCCCCAGCTCGGGAATCTGGCAGACGGTCTGGCTTGAATCCGTCCCAACAAACTACATCACAAACATCAGAATGCTGCCCGATATCGACAACAACCGGCTGCAGCTGACGGTAAACGCCAACACGTCCCTTTCCGTAGCGGCAACAGCCTACGACGGTTCAGCCGCCGTGGGATCGGCCACCGGAAGCACCGGTTCACAGATAAACATCAGTATCCCCTCGGCAAAATTATGGTCGCCGTCAAGTCCTTTCCTTTATAACCTCACGGTTACGGTAAGCAGCGGTAATACGATCGTGGATACGATCAACAGTTACTTCGGCATGAGAAAAATATCGGTCGGCAGCCACAACGGCAATAACCGGCTTCTCCTCAACAACAAGTTCCTGTTCCAGATGGGACCGCTGGACCAGGGTTTCTGGCCTGACGGCCTTTATACGGCACCGTCGGATGCCGCCTTGAAATATGACATTCAGATGTCCAAAAATCTGGGTTTTAACATGATAAGAAAACACATCAAGGTGGAGCCGGCCCGGTGGATGTACTGGTGCGACGTCCTGGGCATGCTTGTCTGGCAGGACATTCCAAGCGCCAGGAATACGACGGCCACGGACCAGAACCAGTTCCGGGTGGAAACGGAACGGATCATCAATGCCAATTACAACAGCCCGAGCATCATCCAATGGGTTGTGTTCAACGAACAATGGGGCATTTACGACAGCGTGAATGTCACCAACTGGGTCAAATCCCTCGATCCTTCGCGTATTGCCAATGAAAACTCGGCCTGCTGCGGCGGCGATTCCTCCACTGGAGACATCCGCGACTGGCACAACTATGTACCTCCCACAGCCCCGACATACGACGGCAGGGCGATTGCCTGCGGTGAATTCGGCGGCCTGGGCTACAACATAGCCGGCCATCTCTGGGATTCCGACGGTCCGTACATGGGTTATGAGTGGGTGTACAGCGCGGATGAACTGGCCACCAAATACGAAGGCCTCATCCAGCAGGTGAATACGTTAAGGGACTTGAACCGGCTAAGCGCCGCGGTTTATACCGAAATTACCGATCTAGAAAACGAACTGAACGGATTCATTACGTACGACCGGAAAATAGTCAAGTGCGACCAGAACAGGATCAAGGTGGCGAATGAATCAACATGGAAACCGACATACGTCATCGGAACAGTCGTCCCCACCAGTGCGCAATCGGCGCAATCCTGGCAATACACCACAAGCGCCCCCGCCTCCGACTGGTATACCGCCGCGTTTAACGACAGCGGTTGGGCCGC
Organism: Spirochaetales bacterium; assembly: GCA_016928415.1. Classification (GTDB taxonomy): domain Bacteria; phylum Spirochaetota; class Spirochaetia; order SZUA-6; family JAFGRV01; genus JAFGKU01. The sequence goes on along the minus strand of JAFGKU010000071.1, from coordinate 1,546 downwards.
GGGTAACGGCGGTTTCGGTTCAAGCGGAACCCCGGGCGCCGTCATCGGAACGACATGGACTTCCGCGGATATCTGGATCAGAAGACATTTCAATCCCGGCAACATGGACAGAAATTCATTTATGCTCAATGTGCACCATGATGAAGCCGCAGAAATATACATAAACGGTGTTTTGGCCGCTTCCCTGACAGGTTACACTTCGGCCTACGGTTCGTTTACCATGAACCAGGCGGCAAAGGACGCCATCGTCATGAACGGCGACAACGTACTTGCCGTTCACTGCAACCAGACCACTGGCGGGCAATATATCGATGCCGGCATCATATCAAAAGGAACCATCAACCCCATCAATCCTCCCTCCGGTTCCTCTGCCTGGGCATCACACAATTTCCCCGAATACTATATTCGCCACGCCTATTCGAGAGGCAGAATCGATGCGGCCGTCTCTCCCGTGCAAGACGCGTACTGGAACATGGTACCCGGTCTGGCCGGCGCCGGCGTTTCCTTCGAATCGGTAAACTTCCCCGGCACATACTTAAGGCATCAGAACTCCGAAATCTGGCAGCACGCCAATGACGGCACCGCATTGTTTGCCCAGGATGCCACGTTCTACATGGAATCCGGCCTGGCTGACGGTTCCAGGTATTCCTTCCAGTCATACAATATGGCGGGACAATACATCAGGCATGCCAACTTCCTTCTCCGTATCGACACCATTTCGGACGATCTGGCAAGACAGGATGCCACATTCAGGCAGATAGGCGGCGGCGGCACGAACACGGCAACCCCCACCCCATCCTCTACCTGGACACCGGTTCCCACGGTTACGCAGGGTTCCACGGCCACGCCGACTCCCACTCCCAATTCCAATCTGACGGACATCACAAACCTGGGCGGAACGATTTCGGCACAATATACCGACTCGCCATCCGGTGAAGACATTGCCAAACTGATAGACAACAGCACTTCGACCAAGTACCTGACATTCCACGCTTCCGGCTGGGTCCAGTACTACCTGAGCACCACGTCGGTCATTACACGGTACACGATTTCTTCGGCCAATGACGCGGCGGAACGTGACCCGTATACCTGGACCCTCCAGGGTTCGACCAACGGTTCGTCATGGGTTACAATGGATTCCCGGTCGGGTGAAGACTTCCCCAACAGGTTCCAGACAAGGGAATTCACCTTCTCCAACTCAACGGCGTACACTTACTACAGGCTGAACATGACGAACAATTCCGGCACGATCCTCCAGATTTCCGAATGGGAACTGTACGGCACAACGGGCAGCACCGTTACCAATACGCCTACCCCGACCAACACAACGGCCTACACGGCCACACCCACGAATACCACGGCCAATACCGCCACGGCTACCCCGACCCGGACACCGACCCCGTCTCCCACGCAGAACACGAACCTGACGGACATCACGAACCTCGGCGGTACCATTTCAGCCCAGTACACCGACTCACCATCCGGCGAAGACATCGCCAAACTGATAGACAACTCAACTTCGACCAAGTACCTCACGTTCCACGCT
>JAFGKU010000070.1 GCA_016928415.1 Spirochaetales bacterium | reverse complement strand
TCCGGCATGCTCATACCATTAAAAAGTTACGACCTTTCAATGGAAAGCGAAAAAATAGATATTGATGTGTACAGGGGGTTCCTGAATTTTGATCCCGATGACAAGCTGGATGTTCACGAATACTATTATATGGAATATCATTGCAGCTATGTATTCAGGAACACGGGGGAGAATACGCATTTCCTTCTTGGTTTTCCTGTAAAATACGGGATATTTAATGAAATCGACGGGAGTTACGGTTTTTCAGTGCAACCTTCGCTGTCGGACTGTATAATCAGGATTGACGGAACAAATGCCCTTTTTTCAAGGTATATCCACGGGCTGAACGATGAACTGGAAGAAATCAATTACGACGAGGTATACGGATTCGAGGCTGAAATCGAGTCTGGCGGTGAAAAGTCAATCGAAGTGTTTTACACGAGCCTGATCGGCGGAGACGACTCCTGGACCGATGAATACAGGGTGGAATACATCCTGAAAAGCGCACAGGCCTCCAGGGGGAACATAGGTCAGTCAGAAATAGCAGTCCGTTTCCATTTCCCTGTAAAAACCGAAATCAACAGCTCGCCCGGCGAATTTGATGTTTTACAGGATGATGAAGATCCTTACAGCACCGTTGAATGGAATCTTAAAAACATTCTTCCTTCCAAAGACATTTCCATAATATTTGAACCGCTTGACGTCAAACATCCCGATTATGAAACGGCCATCGAGAGACTGAATAAGGAGAAGTCAATCGCGTCATTCTACGGCCTAACCAATATCATTGGAGAAAAGAACTTTAATGAGTACATAATAAAGAAACACAAGACAACCTGGAAGGAAATGAATATCGACAAGACGAAAGTGAACGCAGCCCTGCGAAGGTACTATGCCTCGGTCTTGAATAACCCGGACATATCGAATATATTCGCGGGTTTTTTAATTGGTGATATCTCGAAATATACGTCACGGTCTCCCGGAAAAATCCTCATGAATAATGTAAAACAAAAAATCGGGAAGCAGGCCGGGGAGGAATATTCAAGGGAAATCACGCTGATTGCGGCAATAGACGAATCACTGAAGGAACAGCCCATACAGCGGGAGCTGATTGAACGTACCGCCCCCTTCCTTCACAGCAGCATGTTCTATTTCTACCTGCCCGATGATAATTCCTTTATCACCCAAAATGAGTATATCAAACAGCTTTCGAAAGCCTATAAAAATTCATCAAAATCAGATAAAAGTACTTCACTGGAAAAAACACTGAAAGACGCTTATATAAAGACTTTCAACCATATGCTTTTATCAGAAGAAGACAATGCCGGCGTGATAATAAATTTTGCCAATATCCGTTCAAACCCCGTCGATTTCATCGACTTATACATAAGAACCATAACCTCCGCCACATCTACCCTCTGGAAAGGCAAAGGAAACCATGAGACAAAAAACAGGATAGAAAAGTTACTCGGTCTGCTCTATCAATACAATCCTGACCCTTTCAGGTCAAAGGACAGCAATCATTTATACCCAAAGTTATTCTATATATTCCGTGCTCTTCATAGCGAAAAGCGGCAGATATTAAGGCGTGCGTATTATTCACTTGCCAATTATTATTTCGGTAAAGAAAATTTCGAAAAAGCGATTTATAATTACAAAACAGGCCTGGCGTACTGCACCACGAGTCCCTTATTCAATTATTTTTCGTTCTTCTCGCATATGGGTTCCACGGTACTCTACTGGCATGAAGACGGAGATGGCCTGGAACCTGAATCCGTGGATGAATACGACTGGCATGCCCGTTATAATTCCACCAGGGCGGTTATGAACGGTAAGGCGCCCTACTGGAAAGACCTGCCGAATCTTGCAGCCCCAACCGGTGCCGATATTACAGCGCTTTACACACCGGAACGCCTTCTTGCGCTCAACCTGGAGAAATGGGAGATAGAAAAAGAAAACGATGCACCATGCTACTACTTCGCGTATAACACGGCGTGCGCCTGTTCGCGGTTTAAAAAATCCGAAGAGGCACTTAAATGGCTGACCGTCGCGCTAAGACTCAATGGGGCACTGGCGAAACTGGTACCAAAGGATGCGGATCTTAAGTTCGCAAGAGACAACAATCAGGACGAGGTAGACCGCCTTATCAAGAAATACGGGAAGACAGCTAAATAACAGGTCAATTTACATTACCCATCAAGAAGAAAAACCGCCGACTCCGCCGATTGACACTGATTATGATTCGCTACTGCGAATCCAGGCAGTCCGCTGCTGGAAGAGATGAAAAATGTATTATTTCTGCTTATAAAGACCTTCCAATGACAACCCGGACTTTACTTTATGGTACGAACTATATAATCTGCAATTTCATTTGATAAATCTTCAGTACAATCACGGAATGGCTTATTCCCCCTTATTAATTGTCTCTTTAGAATGAGGGCCCCTTTACCGTAAATTTCAATTTCAATGGAATAATCGTTCCCACCAGTGACATGCAAGAATATCGGGTCGATTAATACTTTATATTCATAGGATGCGAATTGGTCGACCGTCGCATTGTGTTTTTTCTCGATAAGCTTGAACACAATCAGGTCCAACAACTGTTGATTGAGGGATGGTTGTCCGAAATCCCTGACCGTTTTTTCAATACCTCCGTCGGCTGTTTCCTTAGTTTCGACGGTAGTATTTTTATATTTGAATTGCACAAGCACATCCTTGCCGTGGGCGAGTACTGCTATAGAGACAAAAATCAGAACTAACAAGAAAGCTTTCTTCATTATTAAACCTCCAGGTGTTTTATAAAGTTATAATTCACTTGCATTTGTTTTTCAAGATAATTGCTGCCACGAAGATTTCTAGTTTTTATTCAATAAAAATGCTTGACGCTATTGGAAGTTTATAGTATATTTACTACGAGATTCGAAATATTCGTATCTCGTAGTAAGGAGTTATCATGGAAAACAATAAACAAAACGGAAAAGTTATTGAAACCGCTGGTTTGACCAAATTATTCGGCAGTTTGAAAGCGGTTGACGAGGTTTCTCTCAATGTCGAAAAAGGTGAAATCTACGGTTTTCTGGGCCTGAACGGAGCGGGTAAAACCACGACAATCCGGATGCTTTTGGGGATGATCCGGCCGGCTTCCGGGGAAGCCCGTTTATTCGGGAAAAAGATCATTCCCGGGCACCCCGGCCCTTGGGAAAAGGTCGGGTACCTGGTAGAGATGCCCTATTCCTACCCCGAACTGACGGTCAGGGAGAATTTATCGGCCGTCAGCCGGCTGCGCGGTCTTAAAGGAAATAATAGCCTGGAGAAAATTATCCAACTGCTCCATTTAACCCCTTACATGAAGGTGAAGGCACGAAACCTCTCCCAGGGCAACAACCAGCGGCTGGGACTGGCCAAGGCCCTGATCCACAGGCCGGAAATCCTGATCCTGGACGAACCATCCAACGGGTTGGACCCGTCGGGAATCGTGGAGGTTCGTGAGCTTCTAAAAGATTACGCCCTTAACCACGGTGTTACCGTCTTCATATCCAGCCATAACCTGGCTGAAATTGCCAAATTAGCCACACGCATCGGCATTATTCACCACGGCCGCCTCGTGCAGGAAATCGATGCGGAAAAACTGGATGCGGAACTTGAAAAGTCGCTGTTCATAGGTATTCGTGACCGGAAAGGGGCCGTTGAGTTCCTGACCGGCAAAGGGTTTGCCGTTAACGCTGCCAACAACGGTTCCATTCAAATTTCAGACCCAGCAGCCTGTGAAGAACCGGAGAAAATCAATACTCTCCTCGTTCAAAACGGCTTTCCTCCCCACCACCTGAACGTTGTTCAGGAGGACCTGGAATCCTACTTTTTGAGGACCATAGGAGAAAAACATGCTTAAAGATATATTCGTTACATTATCCATCGAGATAACCAAGATACGCAAAACCATGATATTCTGGATATCAATTGCGGCGAGCTGCTTTATGTCTTTCATACTTGGATTGATGATGTGGCTCGTCATGAACCCCGACCTGCTTCCCCCCGGTATTCTGAAGACAAAAGTTGACCTGGCCGCCATCAATGCCGACTGGCCGTCTTATATCGGTTTTGTGGAAATGGCGGTGGCGGCGCTGGGCATCGTTCTTTTCGGATTTGCCGTCAGCTGGATATTCGGACGGGAATACCACGACAGGACCGTCAAGGATCTCCTGGCACTCCCCGTTTCACGGACGGCAATCGTGATTTCCAAGCTGATAGCGGTCAGCCTCTGGTGCCTTCTACTGAACGCCATTGTTTTCGTGCTTTCATTAGTAACGGGCGCCCTGCTGCAGCTCCCCCTCTGGTCGGCCGGACTGTTCCCGGGCTACCTGACGGTGTTTGCCGTCACCACCCTGCTCTGCCTCCTGCTCTGCCCCCCTGTCGCCTTCGTAGCCAGCGCGGGAAAGGGATACCTCCCCTCAATCGGTTTCGTCGTGTTATGCATGGGCCTCGCAAACCTGTTCGGAAATATCGGCCTGGGATCATTCTTCCCCTGGACCGTACCCATGATCTATGCCGGAGCCATAGGGGGTGTAACAAATCAGCTTCCCATTGAAAGCATTATTGCCATGGGCATTACCTTTATAGCGGGTACGGTAGGAACCGTATATTACTGGAAATACGCGGACCAATGCAGGTAGTGAGGGCAGCCCACATTCGGGCCGCCCTCATTTCATTACTGAATTACCTATTCCGGTCAGTACATGGGTTTGACCATCGCGTTCTGGGTAATCTGGACATAGGCCGGATTAGAATTGGGTGCAGAACCATTCACAAAAATCACACCCGTGGTATATTGCCAACCGGTGAAAGGAACAGGGGGTAAAAGAACCTTTATTCCTAATATTAAAATATAATATGTTTTTGTCGGATCGGCCGCGATCCTTAGCATCTGGCCATAGGGAAGCGCTCTACTGCCCATGGGATCCATATTGCCGCCGCTGTCCCATGTTCCTTGACCCGGATCGTGGTTATACATGCAGGTGAGTGTATAAATATTCGGTTCAAACACGGCTTTTGCGATCATATTACCGGTGACCGTTGCGATTAAGGGATTCACAGTTCCCGTGACGTTTCCAGACCATTGGACAAAATGATAATAAGGGGCAGGAATTGCCGTGAAGGTAACCTGGTCATTATAAACCCAATCTGTTTTATTGGGGTTGATGTTGACTTTGCCGGCCGCTGAGGAGGGAACCGCGATAGCAGTGACCGTGTAATGCAGCTGGGTAAACTGGGCGGTTATATCAAGATCGCTTGACATGGTCACGGTAAGAGGATTGTCCGTTCCGGAGGCACCGCCTGTCCAGCTGTCGAAGGAATAACCGGGTGCGGGAACCGCGGTAAGGGCCACTGATTCACCATGGTCATAGAGGGTCTTATCCGGATCAGCGGTGGCATTGCCGCCTTCAGCCGGAAGGGATGCCAGGTTGAGAGAATAGGCATTCAGGATGAACAATGCGGTGACCGTACCATCGCCGGAAGCCAGTTTCACCTCTGTCTCCGCTGCGGCGGGATCGGTAATTTCGACTCCCGTGCCTTCGGTGACCTCCCAGGCGCTGAAATGCCAGCCGGTATCAGGAGTCGCCTTGATTGTCTGCAGCGAATCCTGTTCAATATTGATTTCTCCGTCCGGCTCCACGGTTCCATTACCTGATTTGGCGACCGTCAGGGTGTAGCTTACGGGGGGAACCGGGTTATCTCCAGGCTGCGGACAGCCTGCCGCAAGAAGGATGACGGATAATATACAGGAAAATTCAAAGCATTTTTTTATAAAATTTTTTAATTGCACCATAAAATCTCCTTTTTTATATTTTCTGCCGCCTCAGCAATACCTGGCCTGAACAGCAGTTTTTTTATATAATGAAACACGGATTACGACTTAATTTGTTTCCTTTTCCGATAATTACTTTAAATAATCGTGCAGAATACGTCTACTTTTCATTATAGATTAATGCCGTATATCCTTTTTTAACTAAAAGGAAACTATGGCATAGTCTTCCAGTCCATGCCCTGAAAAATTGAAATTTCCAGGTGAAATATCCTGCCCTGTTATCAAATAATTGAATCATATATAAATCACAAATATGTACTTTGTCAATCAGGCGCCGGTCATTTTCCCGTGGGAAATATCAAGGGAAAATGCACCCATTCGGGGTTCCCCTTATTCGCTTCTACAACAGTATCCGGCCCTTAAGTGACGGGTAAAATATTTTTAAGCAATTTTTTCCTTGAAAGGATTATGGATAAATATAACAATTTCTATAAGGAGTAAAGCCATGAGTGACAGCCCGCAAAAAAAACCAAATTTCATTGTCAGGTTTCTCAGGTTTATTTTTGGAACAATTTCGTTATCCTATAAAAAACCGGTCTGGATTGAAAAATTTCCTGGGGGAGTAAAAAGGTTCTTTACCGCTCCGGCCAGAATTTTTTCAAACCTGGTTAAAAAGGCCGGGGCTTTTAAAGAAAAGCACAGGATTGTTTTTTGGGTTATAAGCGGAGGGACCGGGGTGTTGATTGCGGGCGGGATAGCGTTTTTGATTGTATTGAGCCTGCTGCCCAAACCCGTCACCGTTTCCGTTTCAGTTACCCCCCCTCCGGTAACAATCTATGCCACGGAAACAGAACCCCGCGTCCATCCCCTGACCATTGATTTTGAAGGCTCCGTGGCGAAACTCGAGGACGTCGGGAACTATATTGAAACGGGAGTGAAGCTTGAACCCGCGTTTGAAGGCAAATGGAAGTGGACGAGTGAACGACGTATCACCTTTATGCCGGATCATGACTGGCCCGTAGCCGCGGAGTATACCGTGCGGCTGGAAAAAACACTATTTCCGGAGCATATTCTCCTTTCAGGATATGAATTGAAATTTCAAACGGCACCGTTCTCCGTGAATATCCTGAAATGCGAATTTTACCTGGATCCAGTCGATCCCGCCAACAAACAGATTGTGGCCACCCTTAACTTCAGCCATCCGGTGAACACGGTTGAATTCGAAAAAAGCGTCAGTATAAGGCCTTCGGATCCCGAAAACCTGCCCGCGAATTTTACGGACAAAAATTATGTGAGTAAAATTACATTTGACAATAACCTGTGTACCGCATATATTTCCACGGACAGGCTCCCCGTACCCCAGGAAGATGTGGTCATGAACCTCAGTACGGGTGCTGCGGGTGCTTTTCATGCGCAGGCAGGAGGTCCCTCTTTTGCCCTGGAGCAGACACTGAGGGTCTCCATTCCAGGCTATGTCAGCTTTATCAAGATCAACAGCATAGAAATTGCCATGGTGCGTAATGAGAAGTATATTTATGATCAAATTCTTGTCATTAATTCAACGGGGGAAACAAGCCAGGATAATATTTCGCGTTTCATGCGGGTATACCTGCTGCCCAAAGACAGACCTGAAAAACCGGGGCAGAAAGCGAGCCGGAACCACTACTGGGAGCTTGGGGAAATCGACCCCAGCGTCCTGAATGCATCAACCAGGATCGAGATGCAGCCGTTACCGACGGAAAGAAAATGGGTATCACTCAACAGCTACCGGTTCGAGGCCCCTCCCGGGCGGCTGATTTATGTGGAACTCAAAAAGAATATGCCATTTTACGGGGATTACATCCTGGCAAACGATGTGAAAAAAATTCTCACCACAAAGGATGCTCCCAAAGAAATCGCAATCTTGAGTGAAGGGGCCATCCTGAGCCTGAGCGGAGATAAAAAACTTTCGCTTCTCGCGAATAACGTCTCGCGGGTGCGCTTTGAGATCGGCCGTGTTATTCCGGACCAGATTAACCACCTGGTAAGCCAGACAGGGGGTGATTTCAAGAACCCCTATTTTCGCTCAAGCCGTTTCGGTGAAAACAACATCACGGAAAAATACACCGAGGTACGTTCCCTCAAGGACGACGGGTCCGGCAAGGTCAAATTTTTCTCTTTTGATTTTACGCCGTACCTTACCCGGGGGACATCACCGCGCATGAGGCATGGGCTTTTCTTTTTCCATATCGCAGAGGAACGTGCCTCCGAAGACGAGACGTCCCGCAATTCCAGTACGGAAGACGAATACTGGGATGACGAAGATGATTATGAGTATAATTATTACTCCAATTCAAAACTCCGGCTTTCCCGCTTCATTCTCGTCACGGATCTGGCCATGGTAGTCAAGAAATCCGTTACGGGCGGCTATGACGTATTTGTCGTTTCCATTTCCACGGGTTTGCCGGTGAGCAATGCGGTCGTGGAAATTCTCGGGGAAAACGGGATCAGCGTGCTCACCCGGAGCACCGACGCAAACGGACAGGCGGCCTTTTTGTCGGTCAAAGGTTTTGTCAATGAAAAAAAACCGGTGGCATTCCTGGTGAGAAAGGGCGAAGACCTGTCGTTTATACCTTTCGATGCCAGTGACCGTGTCATTAATTTTTCGCGGTTTGATACAGGCGGCCTTTACGGTGAAAGCGATCCCAAGAAACTGAGCGCTTTTATTTTTTCCGACCGGGGCCTGTACCGGCCGGGTGATACGTTTCATACCGGCATAATCATAAAGACCCGGGACTGGCTGCCGATCCCCGAGGGTTTGCCCCTGGAAGCCGTTATTGTGGATCCCCGGGGCATGGAGATCAGCAGGCAAAAAATCGTACTGTCAAAAACCGCGTTCCATGAAATTGAATATACACTCAAGGAAACGGCGCCCACGGGGTTGTACAAGACAGACCTTTACATCATCAAGGACAACCAGGCCCGGAGCCTCATCGGTACAAACTCCGTGCAGGTCCAGGAATTCCTGCCGGATAAAATGCTCTGTTCCGCACGGTTCCTGGATACCGAAAACAAGGCCTGGGTCTCTCCGCAAAACCTTAAAGTCCGCCTGGCCCTTAAAAATCTCTACGGTACACCGGCATCCGGGAATACTGTCAGGGCCCAATACAGGCTGTCGCCGCATTATTGGAGTTTCCCCGAGTATTCGGCATACGAGTTTACGGATCCCCTGAAACCGGACAGGGAACTCACCGAGGAACTGGTAGACGGCAAAACGAATGAAATGGGTTTTGCAGATTTCGCGATCGACCTGAGCCGGTTCCGGGAAGCCAGTTATGACGTCAGGTTTATGGCCCAGGCACTGGAAAAAGAGGGCGGCCGGTCCGTCAACACGGAAACTTTTGTTCTTGTGTCTCCCCTCGAATACATGGTGGGTTACCGGGTGGATGGTTCGCTTTCGTATATTTCCAGGGGTTCTGAACGGGAGGCTGAACTGATTGCGGTCAATGCCCTGCTCAAGAAAGTGCCTGTGTCCGGTTTAAAGATGAATCTTACGAGTCTCCGGTGGGTTTCCGTACTGACAAAACAGCCGAACGGCACCTTCAAGTACCAGTCCGTTGAGAAACGGGAAACCGTAAGTGAAACACCATTGTCCCTGCCTGCCGCCGGATTCACCTTCAAGCTTCCGACAGAGGAGCCGGGCGATTATGAGCTTGCGGTTTATAATAAAAAAGAAACAAAGCTGTGCCAGTTCAAATTCACCGTTGTGGGCGAGGCCAACATCAGGCGCAGCCTTGACCGGAACGCGGAGCTCCAGGTCAAGCTCAGAAAATATGATTATGACCCCGGTGAAGAAATTGAGATATTCATCAATGCCCCGTATACCGGTTCCGGATTGATTACCGTGGAGCGCGACAGGGTTTATGCGGCCCGCTGGTTCAAAACGGTTACCACGTCCTCGGTACAGAAAATCCGTGTGCCGCAGGAGCTTGAGGGAAACGCGTATGTGAACGTCAGCTTTGTCAGGGCATTCGACTCCAATGAAATTTATATGAGCCCTTTGAGCTACGGGGTAGTTCCGTTTTCCATAAGCCGCGGCCGGCGCATCACCAGCATTAAACTGGACGCGGTTCCGGAAGCCCGTCCCGGTGAACCGTTGAACATCCTGTTCAGCGCCGATAAACCGGGTAAAATCGTGGTATGGGCCGTGGATACCGGGATCCTCCAGGTTGCCGGTTACAGGCTGCCGAATCCATTGCTGCATTTTTTCAAAAAGCAGGCCCTGGAAGTGACCACGACCCAGATTCTGGACCTGATACTGCCGGAATTCCGGCTGATGCAGGCCATGTCTCCTTACGGCGGGGGTGAAGGAGAAGATGAGCTATCCAGGAATCTCAATCCTTTCAAGCGGCGCCGGAACAAGCCCGTGGTATTCTGGTCCGGGATTATGGATGTGGATCAAAATCCGCGGACCGTTTCGTACCCGGTACCGGACTATTTCAATGGGACGCTCAAGATCATGGCGCTGGCCGTGAATTCCGATTCCGTAGGTGTTATATCCAGGAGCACCTTGATCCGCGATTATTTCGTGATTAATCCCAATGTGCCCCTCTTTGCCCTGCCCGGAGATACGATCACCGTGGGCGTGAATGTCACAAACAATGTCCCCGGCAGCGGGAAGAAAGCATCCGTTACGCTGGATCTTCAAACCTCGCCGGGCGTGGAAATTCTCAGCAAACCCCGGCAGGTCCTGGAAATACCGGAGGGGGGCGATGTTACGACAAAATACCGGGTCAGGATCAAGGAAATACTGGGAAATGCGGATTTCAGCTTCAAGGCATCCAGGGGAAAATACACATCCCGGATCACCAACAGCCTGAGTGTAAGGCCGCCAATGCCTTACCGTACGGAACTTTCAAGCGGCGTTCTTAAAAAGGGCGATATTAATATCCCCATCCGGCGCAAAATGTACGATGAATTCCATACCTCGAAAGCCACGGTTTCCTTTGTGCCATTGGGCCTATCCACGGGACTTGTGCATTACCTCGACAATTTTCCCTACGGCTGTACGGAACAGATTATCAGTCAAAGCTTCCCCTACATCATTCTGAGCGACCGTCCCGAACTCGGCTATTCCGTGAAAGAGGCCCTGGAAAGTTTGAAAAATGTCATAAGCATACTCAGGGTAAGGCAGCTTTCCGACGGATCCATCGGCATGTGGGCCGCCAATGATATAAAAGAAGAATTTCATACTGTTTACGCCATGCAGTACCTGACGGAAGCGGAGGAGGCGGGGCTTCCTGTGCCGGTAGACCTGGACGTGAGTCTGCTCAATTACCTTGAGTCCCTCATGGAGGAGAGGTATTACGATTTATCGCCCCGGCTCCAGGCCTTTACCGTTTATATTCTGACCCGGAACGGGATTGTCACGACATCCTACATAAGCCGTCTCGTGAATGACCTGAAGCGGGATAACGGCTGGAAGCAGGATATAACGGGCGTTATGCTGGCTGGCGCGTACAAGCTCCTGAAACAGGATGATGAGGCCAAAAAACTGTTGGGCAGCCTGGCCCCCCTGGCAAAACGGGAGGGAGACGCTTTTTACAGTGACCTGTTCATGGATTCCCTGGTTCTCTACATCTACGCGCGCCATTTCCCGTCGGAACTCAAGGGGATTTCCGCGGATTTGATTACCCGTATCACCGGCGAGGTCTTAAGCAATGACTACAACACGTTTTCGGCTGCATACGCGACCCTGGCGCTTGACGCGTATATTCAGACATCCGGTACGCCGGAAAAAGGGGCCGTACAGCTGTCGGAACTGTACTCCAAGGACCAGGTAAAGGACCTGGTTTTGCCTGTTGGCATTTTCCCCAGGGTGGATTTCGATCCCTCGGCCTCAAGCCTGCGCATCAGGAATCAGCGGGAGCTTCCTCTGTTCTACCAGGCCATACAGGCCGGGTTTGATAAATCCGTTCCGAAAGATCCTGTCAAGCAAAGAATGGAGGTTCAAAAAATATATAAAAATATGGAAGGGAATCCCGTGACGGAGATAAAATTAGGCGAAGAGCTGGAAGTCCATATCCTTTTACGCGTGATTGATCCCCAAATTTCAACCGTGCCGAACATAGCCGTGGTTGACCTTCTTCCTGGCGGCTTTGAAATGGACCTGGCGGCTTTAAACAGCCGTTACCCTCCTGAAAAGCATATTCAGAACTCCGAATTCGATCCTGTATTCCGGGATGCGCGGGAAGACCGTATCGTGTTATACGGAACAATAAGCAATAATATCGCCGAGTATGTCTATTGGATCAAGGCGGTCAATGAGGGGCAGACGAACGTGCCGCCTGTTTTCGCGGAATCAATGTACGATAAAACCATCTGGGCCCTCATGCCGGGGGAAACACTCAAGGTCATACCCCTGAACAGCGGCGGGTAGTACATGTGGTATTCGCTCGCCATCGGCCGCCCGCTGTGGACAAAGAAGAACCGGATCAGATTCTTCAAGCTGCGAATTTTTTTCGTTGTCTTTCTTTTTGTGTTCGTGTTTCTCCCGGGCGTTTTCCACCTCTGCCCCAAACCCTCCCTGCTTGGGTCCCTTGATTTTTCCCGTGCGGTCTATGACCGGGACGGCCGCCTGATGCGACTGACCCTGACCCGCGATGACAAATACAGGCTTAAAACCGAAAGCATACCCGCGGTCCTCTACAAGGCCATCCTTTTCAAGGAAGACCGTTATTTCTTTTACCATCCGGGCGTCAATCCCCTGTCCATTGCCAGGGGATTTGTTCATACATTCATTACGCGGCAGGGAAAAATGGGCGGCTCGACCATCACAATGCAGCTGGCGCGTCTCATGTACAAACTCAACACCAGGGACCTGCCGGGTAAATTCATTCAAATGGGACTGGCCCTTGCCATTGAATATTTTTACACCAAACGGGAAATTGCCGAGGCATACTGTTCCCTTGCGCCATGCGGTAATAATTATGAAGGATTTGCCGCCGCAAGTCTTGTATATTTTCGGAAACCCCTTTCCGAATTGTCCCAGCTTGAGGCTTTTACGCTGGCCGTGATTCCCCAGAGTCCCCTGCAGCGCACGCCGGAGCGGCAGACAAATAACGCATCCCTGGTCAAGGCGCGCAACAAGCTGGTTGAGCAATGGATCAAGGAGAATCCCGGGGATAAAGCCCTTCTCCCCTTTCTGGATTTTCCGCTGGCCATTCAGGCCAGGATTCCGTTCAATGCCCCCCATTTTGTGAATACGCTGCTTCAAAAATATACGCAGCGGGAAAAATTGGCAACAACCATTGATATGCGGTACCAGGGCCGGCTTGAAGAGATTGCTTACCGCTACGTGATGCGCCGCAGGCACCTGGGAATCCAGAACGCGAGCCTGCTGCTTTTAGATTACGAGACCATGGAAGTCAAGGCCTCGGTGGGCTCCGTGGAATTTTTCAATGAAAAAATCGAGGGACAGGTGAACGGCGTGTATGCCAAGCGTTCCCCCGGGTCCACGATCAAACCCTTTATATACGCCCTGGCAATGGAACAGGGATTGATACACCCAATGACCCTGCTCAAGGACGTGCCCACGAATTTCAACGGCTACAATCCTGATAACTATGACGGAGAGTTTGAAGGGCCCGTGACGGCGCAGGCGGCCCTTGTCAGAAGCCGGAATATCCCGGCCGTGTACCTGGCCGGGCGTCTTTCAAACCCGGATACATATGATTTCCTCAAAACAGCGGGTATCTCGGAGCTCAGACCGAAAGAGACCTACGGCCTGTCCCTCGTATTGGGAAGCCTCGATCTCAGTTCGATGGAACTGGCTGAACTCTACGCCATGCTCGCCAACAAGGGGGTTATGCAGCCGGCACTTGAACTCATCCCCGAAAAAGAAGATTCCCGCAAGGGCAAAAATCAACTCCTGACCCCGGAGGCCTGTTTCATCGTGCTTGATGTTCTTAAAAACAATCAACGCCCTGACGCCCTGCCCCAAACCGGTGGAAATGACAACCCCGCACCCGTGTACTGGAAAACCGGAACATCCATCGGCTTCAGGGATGCATGGACGGTCGGCATCTTTGACAACTTTGTCCTGGTCGTATGGATAGGGAATTTCGACGGAGCCGGGAATCCCGCGTTTTTAAGCCTGAAGGCTGCGGCGCCGCTTTTTTTTGAAATCGTGGATACCCTTCGGAATACAGGGCTGACCCGGTATTCCTCCCGGGATTTTCCGTTCAGGATTCCGGATAACGTAAAACAGGTGGAAGTCTGTGCCCTGTCAGGCCAGATTCCGGGCCTTCATTGCCCTAAAACGGTTTTCACGTGGTTCGTTCCGGGCGTATCGCCCATAACTCCCTGTACGATTCACCGGGAAATTTTTGTAAATGCTAAAACCGGGTACAGGGCCATGTTCAACGAACCCGGAAAAACAAGATCCGAAATCGTGGAATTCTGGCCTTCCGATCTTCTGGCTCTTTTTGAAGCGGCGGGCCTGCCGCGGAAAACGCCGCCGCCTTTCCCTCCCGGAACCACGGATACTCCGGCGCAAGGCAAGGCTCCTGAAATAATATCCCCGGTCGGCAAAAATGCTTACGTTGTTCGAAACGATACCCGAACCTATGACCGGATCCCGTTTGTCGCAGTCACCGACGCGGATTGCGCGGAAGTTTTCTGGTTTGTCAATGAAAACTATATCGGGGAATCGAAGACTTACGAACCGTTTTTCTGGGAGGGCGAACCCGGATTGTTCACCGTCCGTGCCTTGGACAAGCTCGGGCGTTCCGATGTCCGAAAAATCGAAATCATTGTCGCCGATTGAACGGCAGCTGTTTTTTCCGGCGCCAAGAACATTTAAAAGCAATATTTTCATACACCGCCTTGACTTCACACGCAGCCTGAAATAACATACAGGCTTACAGGAGGTTCCCATGCTGCAAACCGGTACCGCAGGTTTTTTCCGAAGATTACTTGCTGTCCTGATAGACAATCTTATCGTGACTGTCGTGACGGTTGCCGTCATCAACGTCATTTCCGCGGTACTGCCGGCAGAAGGATCGTCAGCCGGGATGTGGGTCGGTGTTCTGGCAGGAGGGCTGGTCCTCATCGGAAGCGCCTACACCGTCATTTTCTGGATTTTACGCGGTGCCACGCCGGGAAAAATCGCCTTGCGGATAAAGATCATCGGGGCTGACGGTGGCCGCCTGTCCATCGGGAAAGCGTTGGTAAGGTTCCTGGCCCTGTTCCTGTCCGCCGCGCCGGCGTTGATCGGGTACCTCCGTTCCCTCCTGGACCCCGAAAGAAAAACCTGGCACGACCTCCTGTCCGGCACGCGCGTGGTCATGGACGGTGAATATCCCGGCGAGGATGTCGAATACCTGGCCAATGGATTACCGGTGCTCAAGGAGACCCGCGGTTTCAAAGGCGACACGCTCAGGGCCTGGTGCCTTCTCGCCGTACCGTTGTTTTTCCTTCTCCTGTTCATCTGGGTACCCGTGTTCCAGACCGTGGTGCGTAGTTTTTTCAAGGAAAACCTGGCAAACAATACCGGCAGGTTCGTGGGTTTTGACAATTACGCCTCCGTATTTACCGAACCGTTATTCCTTTCCTGGCTGTGGAATTCGTTCCGTCTTTCCCTTCTGTCGCCGAACATGCTGCTGTTCCTTCCGGGGCCGCTCGGTGCGGCGTTCCTCCTCGTCAAGTTCAATAACCGGGGAGCTGACACCGCGGTCAGGATTCTTTTCAGCCTTATCCTCGTTACGGCCGCGACAGTGGCCATGACCAGCATGTTTAAAATTTTCGCCGCACCTCCTCCCATCGGATTCCTGGATTCCATGGCGGGATACCCGGTGAGGGAGCAGCTTCTTTCCCAGGACACGGCTGCGAATATAATCGATATGTCCCAGCTGGGAATCGGCCTGGCCGTTGTCATGCCTCTGGGTCTCATCCTTTACCTGGCATCACTGAAAGGCTCACTCATGATGACTCCGGACGGCGGATCCGTTTACAGGGGCCTCCTGTCCGGAGCGTGGAAGACCGCTGCAATCCTGCTGATAGCCGTATCCGCCTTTTTCTTCCAGAATTTCACATCGGGCTTTCTGATGACGGGCGGGAAACTGGGGTCCACCCTGATACACCAGGAATTCAGGTACAGCTACCAGATGATGAATTTTAATGCCGGCGCCGTATACGGCATTTTCATCCTCGCCTTCCTCATCCCCGCGGGCATACTCACATGGTTCATAGCGGAAAGGTCAGTATCCGGTATCTATGTTTCCGATCAATCCACTTCCGAGACGAAACCGGTCCGCGGAGTCCTGGCCGGAGTGATTGCCGGCCTGTCGGCTGTCGCCGTCGTTTTCCTCCTCTGGAATTACATTGTGTATAATTTCCTTCCTTCCCTGAACGCGTTTTTCATGTCTTTCAAGCGAAGCGCCGACGTCTTCAAGGCCGGGTCCCTCTTTCCCCCGCAATTCAGTCTTGAGGCGTATCAAAATTTACAGGGACATAGCAAACTCCTGGACGGGCTGTTCAACTCGATCTCCACAATACTGCCGGCGACCGTCCTCCAACTTGTTCTTTCTGTTATGGGAGGTTACGCGCTTGGCAGGTTAAGGCCGCACGGCCGGCGGATCATCACTTTTTTCATCATGGCCGGTCTTTACATCCTGCCGGGTGCCGTCATCTCTTCGAATTTTATCATGATGTATCGCGCGGGGTTGGTGAACACACATCTGGGACTCATACTCCCCTGGCTGGGGTGTCCCATCGGGATCATCCTTTTTAAAATGTTTTTCGAAGGCTACCGGATCGACCTGGCCCGGATGAAACTGGCACCGGACGAACAGGCCGGAAAGGCGATCGTAAAAGCAGCCGCTTTCAAGCTGGCCGGCATGGGTACCTTTACGGCCCTGGCCCTGATGCTAGTACAGATCAACAGTTTTTATATTTCATATATCCTGGGCGCAGCTAAAGTTCATACACTGGAAGTTGAACTTTACACGTTGAGCATGATGTCCGCTAATTCCCCCAATCTTGTCGCAGCCGCAGTTGTATTTTCCCTTTTACCCATGATCCTGCTCGCTACTGCTTTGATCGTCCTTCAGATCTTCTTCCTGCCACGGGTACGCATCCTGGCGTTCAAAAGGGGTGTAAAACGAGGCTGACGGGGATTCCAATTACAAAAAAGGTATAAAAGGACGGAATTCCCCTATATTCCCACAAAAAATTCACAATAATGGCAAGAATTTACTTTGCATCACAAGATTTTTTCAGTATATTATTCACGGGGTTAATCTAAATCCGGAAAACTATAAACGGATTACTGGTTAAAAATTAAGTCATTACATCAAGGAGAAATAAAATGAAAAATAGACTTTTTACCATAGCCGTTCTTTTATGTTTCAGTATGGTTATTTTTGCCGCAAAACCGACACCCAAATTTTCACCGACGCCCAAGCCGACTGCCACTTCCACTCCTACTCCTTTCGACACTCCTGTGCCAACTCCGACTCCTGTGACGACAGAGCCTGTTGTTTCTCCTCCATCGGGAGAATTGGTCTGGAGTGATGAATTTGACGGGGCCACTTTGAACACTGCCGACTGGACTTATGATATTGGTACCGGGCCGTACAATGACGGCTGGGGCAACAATGAAGTCCAGTATTATACGGACAGGGAAGAGAACGTGAGGCTTGAGAACGGGGCCCTGGTCATCGAAGCACTCAAGGAAAGATACGAAACGAAAAGCTACACTTCCGCGAGAATCAAAACCAAGGATAAACAGATGTGGAAATACGGAACAATGGAAGCGAGAATCAAGCTTCCCGAGGGAGCGGGTTTATGGCCGGCATTCTGGATGCTGGGAAGCAGTTTCATTGACAGCAACTGGCCTTACTGCGGGGAAATAGACATCATGGAAACATTCGGGACCGATGTAGTTTACGGGACCGTCCATTGGTGGGCGGACGACGTGGACAGGTATGCCATGTACGGGAACACGACAACCACATCAGTAACTGATTACCATGTGTACAAGGTCACCTGGAATGATACGTCTATCACCTGGTTTATTGACGATGTTCAATTCAGTGAAATCGATATCACGCCTCCGGCCCTTTCCGAGTTCCACCAGCCGTATTTCATCCTGTTGAACATGGCCATTGGCGGAGCCTCGGGGAACGGATTCAGGAAGCTAACATTTCCCCAGACCATGTATGTTGATTATGTAAGGGTTTACCAGTAAACCTGTCTTTTAATTAGGGTATGGCAGCCGCTTGAACAAGGCCCGTTAAGGGTGGCGTTCAAGCCGCTGTGGTGAAAATATTGAAGTCATTTTAACCGGCTATGGCCTA